>CAZLDE010000081.1:0-7220 GCA_964558215.1 uncultured Thermoplasmatales archaeon | reverse complement strand
GTATACGATTACATATAAGACATGCAAGCCAGGGACCTATTATGCGAAGCTTTTTGTGAAAACAACAAAGTATACCTATGCCTCTGGCGAGACGATGCTGTTTACCGTCCAGCCACGCTTGCCTCTTTCGGTTTTTGTTGATATCAAACCTGGGTGCTGGCCAAACAAAGTCACTCTCAAAGACCATGGATATCTGCAGGTTGCGATTTGTGGGACAAACAGCTTTAATGTCCGTACTATCAATCCCAAGTCATTGGTTCTTTCGTTGTACAATGGAAAATATAAGGTAAGACCTCTATGCTGGAGCTATCAAGATGTGGCTACACCGTACATGGGTTTTGAGGGTGGTGGTCATAAGGCAAAGGGTGATGGGATTCTTGATGTCGTCCTGAAGTTCCGTGTTGAACAGGTTATACACGTCTTAAAGCTCTTCAGACATCCAGGGGAGACGCTTCGGTTTGTTCTTACGGGTACATTGAAGAAGAACCTAGGATGCTTCTCCTTTAGTGGTGATGATTACCTCCGGGTCATCAGCATCTCTAAAAAGTGTAAATAACAGCGAAAATTCTTTGATATTCTTACTTTTTCATTGTGTTTGTCAAAGATTTTTGGTGAGACTTCCTTGTTTTCATCAAATGTAAAAAAAAACAGTGTTTTTTGGATAAATGAGGGAAAAAACCGGCCTTGGATTTTATATTCTCTTTTCCTTCTTGTTCTTTGAAAGGGGAGTGAGAAGATTTAATACAGATCAACGGACGAGGACATCATTACCGTCTGTATCTTAGATGATATACTGCTTTGTTATCTGTTCCCTGTATGATCAGGTGCTTTTCCTCTTTCCATCCCCTCAACACCGCAGAAGTATGGCAGCAAAACTCCATACATCTCTCCATCTTCATATCTTGTTTTTGCTGCCATGCTTTTTTTTTTTATAATGCCGCTCCAACCTGCCTTAAGGAAAATTGTTATTTTCTGACGTGGCCTGAAAATCCGTAGTTATTTATGGGATCGCTTCCCTTGATTCAACAAGAAAATCTTTGAAGGATCAGCTGATTTTTTTTTCGTTTTGACATTTTCTCTCCATAGGTTTAAATCCTATAAATTAAAAAATAGTACTGTGCTGCTTTCCTACAGCACCTAGGAGGAAGGATTCATATTATCACCGGTTATGATCTAACAACCCGGATTATCAACAGAATCATCGCAGAGCAATCCGAGTACAGAACAGTCACAGAATCAGTAGCTCCGGTCATCAGAAACGGTGTGACCATCTATGGGGCCCCTCAGAGGGAACGAATCCCTCTCCAGAAGGAACTCGTTGCATCCTTGGAGCACTGTCGGGATTATATTAACAAAAAATATCTCAATGTGGAAATAACCACAAGTCACGTGGAGGATATCTTCCGGTATCTGTGCTCGGATATCAACTGGAGGATTTTTATCAACAATAAGAAAGAATCTGAGGTTTTCCATAAAGTGATTTTTCAACTGGTAGTTCCAATCGAGGATCTGACGAACAGTAACGGTGTTTACACTAAGATCATCGAAGAGATGGAGAATCAATGTCTTTTCCCAAAAGTACGAAAGTCAACCTGATGGTGTATCGGTATGAAAAAAAAGAAGATACTACTAAAAAAAGAGACATATGATCGGTTAACTAAGAAAGGGAAATTTGATGAATCCTTTGACGAAATCCTGACAAGGATATTAGATACTCTTGACCAAAGTCAGACAGAAATTCCTCAGACGCAACCCATAACGGATTCAATAATGACAATACATCCGATCAAAAAACAACACTAAAATCCAAATAATTTCGTGTAGATGAGTGTATTACTGAGTTTTCCCTATTTTTTCTCGACTCTGGAAGATAAACAGGTTTACATAAACTCTTTAAGTTTGATTCTCTCTGGATTAAGGATGTATTGTTTTCTGATAAACATCATCGTTTGAAGGATCGTCATCTTCTCGATGATACCATCGTTCATTCTACTTAATGTATCTGCAAATCTCTTTGCTGCGTTAATGTCCTGGGCCGTGAAGGTGAGGATCCAATCGTACTCGCCATGGACATAATAGCTATTTTCAATAGTAACATCCATCCTGGCAGCAGAATCTTCTAGTTTTCTTGTGATGATTTGGTCGACTATTTTTTCTTCAATAATTTTATTGCTTTTTTTTGCGAGCAACGTGTAGTGGTTCAATCCTATTTTTTGTTCATTAAAAATCCCGGTATATCCCCAGAGTGTGTTATTTTCTTCCAGTTGTTTAATTGCTCTTCGTACTTTTTGAGTTGAGAAATTGCTTTGTTTTGCAATGACATCGAGATTTTCTTTTGCATTTTTAATCAGTAATTCAAGTATTTTTTTTTCGTCTTTGTATATCTGTTCTTTACTGTTTTTCGTCATAGGTCACATCCGGTTTTGTAGAATTTTAAACGATTTTTTCTTTAAAAACGTATCTAATAAAACTGGAGCGCTTACATGGGTTATCTAACGTAATCGTAAAATGTTTTTTTCATCGTGTTTATTTCTGTTTAATAGGGTGCTAGTCCCACATCCCAGCGTGCAAACACCAAATGGGATCCAAGGAAACCATAATGGAATACGGGTAGGATGAGTGTTTCAAAACGATGGAAAAATCCTGATCGTATGTTGCCGAACCAGTGGGTCCGGTAATGCACGAAGAGGGCATTGAATTGGAAATGCCAGTAACCGTTGATTCTCACCCGCTTTGGTCTGGTGATCATCCCTTGGAGAAACGTCCATTCCCAAAAAGGAGCCTGCTTTTCTGAGCTTTGATGTATAGTCATCCCAACTGTTATGGATGGTAAAAATAAAAGTAGTAGGCAAAGTATTGCGAAGATGATAACCTTCCTCATAGAATATTCCCCTATCGTTAATCTTAAAGAGAAAACCGAAATATAAATGTTTTGTTAATAAGTTGATTTGTTACAATCGTTACAAGATAATTTATTCAAAAGCCTGTTATCAGTATATGTAATGGGCGATTCTCCCTAAAAAGCATTCTTTTTATCCTAAAAAACATTTTTTTTGCAGTTTAAAAAATGGATTTTTTGTGAAAGAGCAAATAATCAGACGCATTCAAACGGTTTTTTTACAGATCATCTTTTTTTTGCTCTTTCGGAATCATTTCAATCGCAGGTGGTTGAATTTTTTTTATGTTCTCGACCTCCTGCCATTCCTTTGTCGTTTTACGTTTGTCCCAGTTGGTTGAGACAACCAAGACACAGGTATAGATTAAGAGCGGTATAAGGACGATGAGGATGATGAAAAAGACGACAAGAAGCCCATCGAATAGATAGACAAAGAAAAACATCGATATCAGTATGACTGATATGATAAGAATAACCGCATTAATTCCGTCATCCATAGTCTTTCTTTCCTTTCGTCTTGGTGTTTTATCGTATTCCTGATATTAATACGTTTCTTCCAATCTTGGAAATTGGTGTTAACATACCAGATGTTGATTATTTTTCAGGTTCTTCTTTTTCTTCTTCCTTGGTCTTTTTTGGTTTTTGTTTTTTCTTCTTCCAGGATTGAATCGTTTCTTCAACCTCGGGGATTGAGACCATTTCCATGAAAAGCTATCAGATGGTCGTGGTATAAAAAGATGTTGAACTACGGGTAACAACTGTTCATTATCATCTCAACTTAGATATAAAAATCATGTGTGTGTGTTTTTTAACTCACAGATGAATCTAGTTGCTTTGAGGTAATTGCTTCTGATCCAGGATGGCCGGGGGGATACCGGTAGATTCTGGCGACGGCGTTGGCAAAGGGTGATGGGAGGATATTTTTATATTTCCATACAATCGTTTTATCTGGTGATACCTCTAGGAATAAGCCTTGCTGTGCGCTGCAGATCAAGGTGTTACCATTTGGAAGGCGTTGTACGTTGGACAGTAAAGTCGAGAACATCTCAGTAGGTGGGTCTGTGGTAAACACCCATACCGGTTCTTCAGGGCCATACGCAGACCCCGGGGTGTAGGTATATGAATTCGTGCTGTTGAGCGGTGGGACGATTTCCTCAACAGAGGAATACCTCCGTTCCTGGCCATTGTTGAAAACCAAGATGTTGCCTTCGCCCGGGCAACCTGGTTCTACCCAGCAGGCACCATGCTGTCCAAACAACTTCTTCTCTGCTGATGACCCTCTCTTGTACGCCTCTGGGTTTCCCCAACGGTACAGCAGGTCACCACCTCTGCCGCTGTTCCCACCACTATGTCCTGCGGCCTCCGCGGTCGTCGTGCTATGGTCAATGACCCAGATCTCGTTGAATTCATGGACGCTCAGGAGGATTTGATCTAATTCTTCATTGTAGTCGATGGAGTTGATATGATTCCAATCTTGTTGCCGGCTCCCATAGTTGAGATCGATGAGCTCAGGATGGTCCTGGACGACACCGAAGTTCTCTTTCGATGGATCGTAATCTTGTACGAGGTGATCCCAGACATGCCACTCCCAGACGATGGTTCCGCCGCTGGAGCCTGTTGGTTCTACCTCTATGATATGATCTGGCCAGAGTGCATTTCCAAGGATCGCTGGGTCACGTCCAGCATACAGTGATTCTTCTTTTGTCTTGTACTCCCAGGCAATCATGAGTATGTTCCCGTTAGGGAGTGCTTCTAAGTCATGATGCGAACAATAGCTGGAGGTGGAGTATTCAAACTCCCAAAGTAACGTGCTGTCTTTATCGAATTTTTCGACTCTCCCTGCGATGCCCCCACCTCGGAAGGTAGGATTGTCTCCTGGTAAGTCCAACCGAAGTAGCTCCCCGGTTGGAAGCAGATAATTGGCTAATCCCTGGATATAGTCACTTTTCCATATCTGGACGATGATTCCCTTGTTGTTGATGAGATAGGTGTTTTTTGAATACTCGGGGCCGAATAAGGTATATCCTTCATATGAGTCTTCATTAAATGATATTTCGTTGATAATTTGTGTTTTTGTTCCAAGGATATTTGCTGTAAGAATTGTCCAGAACGTCTTGGTCGCTGGGGAATCAACGCGAAATGTTATCAGGGGGTGTTCTTGGAAAATTCCGATGCTAAGACCCAGGATAAAGACTCGTATCTGCATTCGCTCTCCAGCCGCAAGGGAGGTGATTTCATAGGTCTTCTGTGGGATGAAGATACATCTTCCTTCCTTAGCATCAACTGTAAGCTGTATGTTTTTTATTGCGTGGTCTCCTTGATTGGTCAGTTCTACCTTGAAACAAAAGCCATCGTGAACTGATCCAACACAGGTGTTCTTGTTTGCATTGTCTTGTAGTGAGCTATACCGTGTGGTGCTAACAGAGAGAGAAGGTACGGCTGTAACAAGGATGAGAAAAAGAATCATAACCATGGTGAGGTATTTCTTAAGCATGGATGGTCCCCCGTTCGCTTTTATATCATTATTTGTTTTATATTATTTTTTCCCAAATCATACCCTATTTTGAAGAATATGAACAAGAATCACCGATATGTAAATAATCAAAAGGATAGGGAACCTCCTTCGAAACACTCTTAGAACAAAAAAAAATTAGTATCATATTTGATACAAATTATGTCTTCATTTGCCGTTCCCCGTGTATGAATAGTTCTCCTATAATGCTATTCGGTCAGTAGTTTGAGTAACTTGATTTTTCCATTTGATGTACGGATGTCGATTTCATGACCATTACTGCCTAATGATCCAATGACATGGGTAGTTTCGAGCAGCTCGATATTCAATGAGATCCCCTCGATGGTGATTTGACTATTTGACGTCATCATCTCGATTGAAGCATTCAACAAAGGATTCAGAGAGACGGTCGCTGCGCCGTTGCTTGTCTCGATACGTATGTTCTGCTTGAAATCAGCAACCTCCGCAATAATTGGTCCATTGGATGTCCGTAGATTTCCAATCCCTGTGGTTCCTTTGACTTGGATTTGTCCGTTACTTGTCTCTGCTGATACATATCCTTCCACCGTGTCGATGAAGATTCCCCCATTTGAGCTTTCAACGGTCGTATTCCCTTTCGTCTGCGTGAGTGTTATCGGTCCATTCGAACTTGTGACCGATTCGATATGGATGCTAAGAGGAACCTTGATGTTCATGTCAACACTCCCTTGGATTGATGAGAGACCTAAATACTTCGTCTCTATATGGAGATAATTCCCGTTCATGCTGACATCAATCTGAATCTTGTCAAGTTCTTCTTTCCCGAAAGATGATTTCTTCACGGCATTGATCGAGACATTGTTTCGATCCCAACCGGTGATCTCGACCTGACCGTTAATGTTAGCTACGGTAAGTATCGTTTGGTCATCGACGACATAGGATTCATTGAAATACTCTGTAGCCTGTGGCCCGACACAACCACTGAGACTCGCAAGAAAAAACAGGGTGATAAACCCATAGATGATGCATTTTTTTTTCATATCTAAACCTCCACTGGAATCCATGGAACGATGATGTACCTTAATAATCTTTTTTTAAAAGGACCCTATGAGCTAAAATACTAGTGGTGAATTACACTTTTCAGACATGGTCTTATGCGGAGAAGCATTGTCATCACCGGAATAATCATCTGCGTCGTTGGTGCATTTATAGGTATACTCTGTGCTTTCTTGTTCCCTGATTATCTTAAACAATATGTGCCGTCTGATTTTATCCATTTTCTTGGGATGTTCTCGGTCCTTGGGTTCATCTCTTTTTTTGTTGGTCTGTTGCTTTCCATTATTGGTGCGAAATTAAAACAGAAGAAACCAAGAAAGTTTAAGACATTGCCTTATTCGCGTTATTTTGATCCATGATTCTGTCTTTAGAGATTTTATATCCTATTAGTGACAATTACTCCTTTTATCAGTAGATGTGTCGAATAATACGACTGGTATAGATTCATTTCTTCGGTCAAATCATCGGTGATGTTCTAAGCTTTTGTTGAGAACTCATAGGGTTTATTTGCTGGATCCCAGTCAAAGTGACTAACTTGAAATTGTTTAGTGGGTCGAAGAAAACAGATGGTTCGACTAGACCCCATCAGCCCTTAATAGGGAATGGTGCGTCTTGACTGTGATCCCAAAAATTCATGTCAAACGTTTTGTAAGAAAACCCTGGTAGCGTCGTGTTTTTTTTGAAATGGGTGGGGTCTGCGAGGTGGTGAGGAGAAGATGGTTGAAAGCACTCTCGTAAAAATGAATAATCCAGACCCCACAAAATAAAAAATAGACT
>CAZLDE010000080.1:0-7289 GCA_964558215.1 uncultured Thermoplasmatales archaeon | reverse complement strand
TAACAAGGGGGTTTATTTTACTTTTTTCCTTGCATACATGTCATTTCTACGAAAAAAACCGTTCTCAAAACCACAAAACCTCCTTACGACCATATGTTCACTAGCTGAATCAATCATACAAAAAAACCTGGTTTCAAAGACAAACATGCTTTTTCCCCATATTATATGCAAATTTGAGTATAATGCGAATGTTTTTGAGATATGAGCATATGTGGCTGTCGGTGACCCTGATTAAACCGATTGATCTCCCTGACGTACAATCAAGACTTGCATCCGCTCATTTTAAACTCACCCGCGTAGGAGTAACTGGAGTAAAAAAACTCGTTCATATAAAACGACCTAATAAAAAATCAGTCCTACCCTTGACGGTCACCATGGATCTATTTGTAGATCTCCCAGAGTCACAGAAAGGCAGTCACATGTCTCGGAATCTAGAGTTAGTCTCAGAGATCATCGATCAGACGCTCCGAACACCTGTGACCGATTTAGAGTCATTCTGTGCTAAAACTGCAGAACTTCTTCTTAAAAAACATGAGTACGCAACATTTTCAGAAGTGAAAGCAGAAGCAGATTATTTTCTTGATGTAGTATATCCATCTGGTCAAAAAGGACTTGAGCCGTATAAAATAGTCGCTGAGGCACGAGCAAAAAGTAACGGGGAGCTTAAAAAACTCATCGGTGTGAAGGTGATAGGGATGACTGCTTGCCCCTGTGCTATGGAGGTAGTCAGAAAGATTGATGCTCGAGATCCAACCTGTTCCGCTCCGACTCATAACCAACGAAACATAGGAACATTAATGATCGAGGTCCCACGAGGAACCAAGATGGTTGACGCTGACGATTTGATAAATATCGTCGAAACCTCCTTTAGCAGCCCAACATACAGTATTTTAAAACGAAAAGAAGAAGCTGAACTTGTACTAAAAGCCCACGCTCAACCGAAATTTGTCGAAGATGTAGTCCGTGATATCCTCAGCGCAATCCTAAAACGCTACAAAGAGCTCCCTGATGAAGTCATCGTAATCGTCCGCAGTGAAAGTGAAGAATCCATCCATAAACATAATGCCTTCGCTGAACGGGTCACAACCCTTGGCGAATTACGTACATAAAGATCAGATCCTAAGAATCCTATTTTATTATTCGATAAATAAACTTTAAAAATAGGTTTGTTTTACAGTCATCCATGTCAAAACATCATATCGCTGTATTACCTGGAGATGGCGTCGGAAAAGACGTCATGGACGCAGCATTAATTGTCCTAAACAAAATAGGTCTTGATGCCGAATATACCATGGGTGATATCGGATGGGAGTTTTGGAAAAAAGAAGGAAACGCGCTCCCTGATCGAACCCTCTCCCTTTTAAAAGAGACCGATTGCTGTCTTTTTGGGGCAATCACCTCAAAACCAAATGACGATGCACAAAAAGAACTTATCCCTGAACTTCAGGGTAAGGGATTGATTTATACCAGTGCGATTGTACGGCTTCGACAGGAATTCAACCTCCATACCAATATCAGACCCTGTAAAGCATACCTGGGCAACCCCTTAAACTACCGGGATGACATCGATCTGGTCGTCTTCCGGGAGAACACCGAGGATCTGTATTCCGGGGTGGAATTCCGTCCCTTACCAAAGAACGTCTTCGACGCCCTGATGACTCATAAGAAAATGAAACGATTCGCACAGGTCCCTTTAGATGAAATCGCAGTCTCCTGCAGGATATTTACAAAGAAGGCATGTCAAAGCATCGTACGACAGGCTTTTCAATATGCAAAGGACCATAATCGTAAATCGGTGACTCTTATCGAGAAACCCAATGTAATCAGGGAGACCAGTGGCTTGATGGTTGAAGAAGCACGAAAAATCGCAAAAGAATACCCTGGAATAAAGTATCAGGAGACCAACGTGGATGCGATGTGCATGTGGCTGGTGAAAAACCCGCAGGATTACGATGTTTTAGTCTCATCAAACATGTTTGGGGACATCATCTCCGATCTAGCTGCCCAGCTTGTTGGCGGTCTTGGTTTTGCCTCCAGCGGGAACATCGGGGATTCCTATGCTGTCTTTGAACCGACCCATGGGTCCGCACCCAAATACGCAGGGATGTACAAAGTAAACCCCATGGCGATGCTTCTGACCGTAACCCTCATGCTTGATTGGCTCGGAGAGAAAAAATCAGCAAAAAAACTCGAAAACGCCATCGCCTTGGTCATAAAAGAAAACACTGTTAAAACTTATGATGTTGGTGGATCAAACACAAGCCTTGATGTCGCTAGAGAGGTAGCAAGAAAATTCGACACCCTCTAGTTCCTTCATTCTTTTTTAAATAAAATAAACATTCATGAGAATCCGACGGTTGCGGCTAGCTGACTGAACCCTTTTACAGCATCCCTATTCTTTCTCTCTCAGATATAACGTTTTTTTATCAGACAATGCTAAAGAATCAAGATCATAGAAGAGATATCAAAATACAAAAAAAATCTACGTTAATTAAAAAAAAGAAAATAAAAAAAAGAGAAAAAAGAGGTTCTCTTTAGAATTCTAATGCGCCAGGGCACCAGCCCATGATGATGTGGTTCGACATGAGTCCGTGGAATGTAGCCGGGATAATCATGTCCTGACCGCCATACCTGAACCCAGTGGTGCGCTGACCAAGCCCTTGGCAAACGTAGTGAACAAAGAGACACTTAAAGTATATCAATGCTCCACCGTTTACTGATTTTGGTTGGGTAAGGGTGAATCCCTGTAATGTGGTCCAACCGATTTTGCTTGGTTGTGCATTATGTTCTGTGGTCGCTCCTGCTGCTACAGGTATCATGGTCATTACCAGCATGCATATAAAGATGCCTAAGATTTTTTTTGTGTTCATACTTTATTCCCCAACAACTAATATATCAACATAATATATAAATCTTTTGTTGATTTTCATGGAAAATCGGTAAAAATACCAAGTTTTTTGGTTAGTCTGTCGAGTTTTTCCTGGGATCGTTTAATGATTTCATTTGAGATTTCAACTAGCAAATCAAGATACTGTTTCTCACAAAAAAGCAGGCCGTCCCTCCCTATGGGGGCATCAAGACGTTCTGTACTGGCTAACTCTATTATTATTTTTTTTCCAGTTGATTTCACTGCTGAGTTCTTGAATCCACTGGAGATAGCTGTTTTCACCATGCTATTTGCTTGAGTAAGCGTTTCTGCCCCGATATGAATGATGGGTGACTGGGCGAGCAGCCAGAGCAGACCCGTGGTTGCCTGGGCAGCAGAAACGAGAACTTCATTAGCCTCTATTGTTCGATGCCAGATTCCCAAGAAACAGGCTCCATGTTTATCACCGATCGTCGGGATTTGGAGAAGCACGATTCGTCCTGCACAACTGCTTGATGTGTAAAACCCGTTCAAGGCGTTAATCTGCTTTAGAATCAGAGAAACCCCGTCGTCTATTTTTTTTTCACAATACGCCTTTTCTAAGGCTTTCAATGCTTTTTCTTTTGCGTCTAAATACTCTTTGTTCTTCATTGAGAGACTCTTCTGGTACGGCTCGAAAGGCCGATTCCTCGTTTCTTGAGTTCCTTAAAAAATAGGTGAGGTGGGATGATTTCCTCGGGACAAAACACACCATGCTTTGTAAGAGTCCCCTCTTCAATCATCTGCGCGGTGATCGACACAGGATACCCTGTTGTCCTCATCATCGCTGTTATTCCATTTTCTTTATCATAATAATCTATAAGTACATAGTTACGGGTTTGCGTCTTGCCTTGTTTTGTGCCCTGACTGAGTGCTTTTAACAGCACAACATCCTCACCAGATGTCGGGATATTCTTCTCAAGTAACGAGGCAAAGACGTCCCGTGGAGCGATCTTCTGTCCAGCACACTGAATCGTCTCCTCTGAGGCAAACCCTAAATCCAGGATCGCGTTGATTTTCTCACAATGACCTGGGTACCGTATCGTCTTGTAATCAAGATACTGTATCTTCTTCTGATAGGTCTGTGGTAATGTCGAACAACCTCCTGAGGTGAGAAACGCCTCCATCCTCCCAAACGGTTTTGGGAATGTCAGCGTCTCAAGTTCTGTCATCGACTTTTTGGTAATGATTTTCCCCTGGTCAAGAATACTGGCATCCTCAACATATTCATTGATCAAACCATATGGTGAAAAAACGATTTGATAGTTAAAAGGCGGTTGGGGGTGACGAGGGAGTCCTCCGACCCGTAATTTGACAAAATCAATTGTATCGAAGTGATTGACAATATCATGGGTGATAACGGAGACAAGCCCTGGTGCCAATCCGGAATCAGGGATGACGGTTACCTTGTTGTTTTTTGCTTTTTTGAACAAACCACGTTGTTTTTCAACAATGGTGTTATTGCCACCCAGGTCTATGAAGTGTATCTGACCTTGTATCGCTATTGAAGCTAACCTAAGGTTGTATCGATAGGGAACCGCTGAGATGAGGACATCTCCCTTCTTTAAATACTGTTTGATCGACTCAGCACGATTCACATCGAGGCGTAGCAGACTGGCATGGGTGTTTTTAAGAAACCGTCCCGCAGAGAGACGTTGATGCGCATCGCTGTCACCAATGAGAATTTCATCAAAATATGAATATCTGTCCAGGTCGTACGCAATCGCACGACCCATCATTCCAGCACCAAGTACCAGGACTTTCATAGATACCAACTTCGCATTAAGAAAGGCTTATGAGTCGTTTTGTGAGAGGCTTTCAAAGCTTTTATTCATGATAGACTCTTCAGTGGCATCTCTTTTGGTCATGCTGCTGACAAGGATTGTAAGGAAAAACGACAAAGGCAACCCGATGAAGATAGGATCAAGCATATTGATCATATAATCCCCTATCAGGGATGAGCCAATGATGGTCGGAGCAGTTTTGAAATAAATAAGGATATACCAGGCCATCGTAAAGAAGAAGCCTCCCAACATCCCTGCCCAGACCCCGGTCCTGTTGGTTTTCTTCCAGTACAGCATCAGGGTGTAAGGAGCAAGGAATGTACAGGCCATCAGCCCGAAGAAAAACGCGGTCATGAACGCGACCACATCTAAGGGGTTTAACGTGATGATCAATGTTGCAATGACGATAGCGAACGTGGCGATGCGGGTAATCAGGATAGATTTCTGTGGTGACACTTCTCGTTTCATTGATTTCTCGTAGACATCTCTGCCGATGGAGGCACCAGCGGTATGGAAGAGGGCTGCAGCGGTAGACATTGCGGCAGCAAGAATGGCAAAGAGGAAAATTAACACGAACCACGTGGGAAACAGCTCATTGATAATGGTTGGAATGACTGCATCTGGGTTGGCGGTAGTCACCCCTGCGACCAGTTTTGTCGGATAACTGATATCGTTCTGGTACAGAAGGACGTTGCAGAGTGGCCCGATGCTAAAGGCGGTAAAGGTCATCAGCAGGATAAAAACACCACCATAGGGGATTGCAAGACGCAGGGCTTTTTCGTTTTTTGCGGTAAGATATCTGATGATCAGTTGCGGTTGTGCAAGGACTCCGATGCCGACCCCAAATATCAAGGTAAGGATCATCATAAATGGTCGGGACAAAACCGGTGGCATCGAGGTAAGACCATTCGGTGCCTGGGTCGCTGCCGGGCTTCCGATGCTTTGAAGCATTTCTGGGGTGAGGGCTGCTGCTGCCTCATGAGCAGGTCCAATACCACCAAGCATGGCATAAATGCCGACGGTAAGGATGATCATGCCGATGAGCATCACAATTGCTTGGACCGCATGGGTCCACATCACCGCGTATAATCCTCCCACGATGAGGTAGATGCCCACGATCACCGTGAAAATAACGACACAGACCCAATAGGGGACGCCAAACGTGATTTGAAACAATGAAGCAATTGCGAGAAACACCGCGGAGGTATATGCTATCATGAATACACCGATGATTATACCAGAGACTTGCTGCAGTCGTATCGAGTGAAATCGATTTCCAAGAAGCTCAGGCAGTGTCATCGCCTTCAGCGCGATCCCCATCTTTCGTGTACGAAGACCATAGACGACAAAGGCAATGAAGATACCAACAAAGATGTTCAGAAACGCAAGCCAAAGGATAGAGTGTCCATAGATGGAAGCAATACCTGAGAAGCCGATTAAAGCAACAGCGCTGATGAACGTGGCTCCATAGGAAAACGCTATGATCAGGGACCCCATTGTTCTTCCTGCGACAAAATAGTCCTCCGCTGTCTTTGTCTTTTTATATCCAAGGTATCCTAGGAATATAAACACCCCAGCAAATAACGCCATGAGAACAACAAAAAATATGAGATCCATTAGGAATCCTCCCTTTGTTTTTTCTCTTTTTCTTCAGTTGGAACCAATCGTTGTGGTTCTATTTTCTTCTTAACAAATTGATAATAAATTCCGTAGACGATGCAAAGAACAGCAGCTAATAATGTTCCGATCCAGGCCAGGAATACTCCTATATCCATTCCAAGGATTAAATCCATAGATACCTCCTCCAAATATGACTGTAAACAGTTTTTTTTTAAAAAAAGCAAAACAAGTATGTTGATTTATATCTTTCTTTATTTTTCGTTCAGAAACCCTTATAGATGATTTTTGTATTTACGCTAGCAAAAAGGAGTGTTTTCGATGAAACAGGACTTCTGGGACCGTAAAAACGAAACAATGCCTTTCCCTGAACTACAAAACCTACAGCTGAAACGCTTACGAAAATTAATCAAATACGTCTATGAGAAGAATAAACTCTATCATAAGAAGCTTTCAGATGCAAAGATGAAACCAGATTCTATCAAAACCTTACAGGATCTAGAAAAACTGCCTTTTCTAACGAAACAGGATTTACGTGCGTATTACCCCTTTGGATTGGTTTGCACCCCCCTTGACGACATCATCGAAGTCCATGCATCATCAGGGACTACTGGGAAACCGGTTGTCGGTCCTTATACGAGAAACGATGAGGACCTCTGGGGGGAGATGATGGCCCGAGCTTTATATGCAAATGGTCTCCGAAAACATGACATCATGCAGAACGCATACGGGTATGGTTTGTTCACCGGGGCCCATGGTTTTGAAAAAGGAGCACAAAAGATAGGCGCCATGGTCATCACCATTGGATCTGGGAATACAGACCGACAGATCGATCTCCTCCGTGACTTCGGCAGTACCGCACTTGCCTGTACACCCTCATATTCATTGCATATCGCAGAGGTTGCTGAGGAAAAAGGCCTTGACCCTGCGAAGGATTTTAAACTCCGTCTTGGGGTGTTTGGTGCAGAATCCTGGAGTGAGGA
>CAZLDE010000079.1:0-7318 GCA_964558215.1 uncultured Thermoplasmatales archaeon | reverse complement strand
GCATTAGATATACAAATATATATATCACAATAGGGACGGGGTTCCTTATATTAATCCATCCTTTTGCTTCGAATCCTTTCTCAATTTCAACGCTGTCACCAACATCCAAATCTCCTTTTAGTGAAAGCGACCCTTTTATTTTCGTTTTCTCTCCTAAATAAACATTCCCTCCGCTCCGGATATCGCCTCCTATTGTTGAAAAAATATCAACGCGGACATCATGAGGTGAATCAAGAGTACCATCGATAATCGCATGTTCACCAACAAAAATCCGACCATCGGTATTCACTCCAAAACGTAACAGTGAACGGTCACCAATGACGACATCGCCCTTCGTCGAAATGATATCCTCTTCAAAAAGGGTTTTATCTGGAACGACAAGCGTTTTTCTGTCAAAAGCCATTGTTCAAACCATATGAGCTATTATATTATAAAGTCAACGGCGATACATTTTACAGGTAAGAAAAAAATTGAAATACATCATGTGTATATGTCGATGAATCGTAAACGAGGATGCGAAACAATACGCTCGTAGATAGGTGTTTTGACCATGGCTAAAAAACAAACAGATATACCGCTAGAAAAAAATGAACAAGAAAAAGAGGAATTGCCTCCTATAGACAAATGGATTCAGGATATTAAATTTAACACGACAGAGGACATCAAAGTCCCCGAGAACCTCCTCGATCAAGTCATAGGTCAAGACCAAACCGTCGCTATCGTCAAGAAAGCAGCCGAACAGAAACGACACGTGATGCTTATTGGTGACCCTGGAACTGGGAAATCAATGGTCGCTCGCGCCATGACTGAGTTTCTACCAAAAGGCGAATTAGAAGATATCATTGTCTATCCAAACAGCGAAGACACAAATACACCGACAATCCGTGTCGTCCCTGCAGGAAAAGCTCAAGAAATCATTCGGGCACAACGAGAAGATGCAAAAAGGAAGGTAGAACAACAAAACAGCATGATTCTTGGTATCGTTTTATTGATAGTAACCCTTTCTCTTATAGGAGCGATGGTCACCGGTCGTTTCGAATATGCAATTTTCGGTGTCATTGCTGCAGTCATGGTCTATCTGATTGTAGCAAGAGGTGGATTTTCTCAGAGACGAGAATTACAAATGATTCCAAAAATGTTAGTGTCACATGAGAAGAATGATCTCCCTCCATTTATTGATGCAACCGCTGCACATTCTGGTGCATTACTCGGAGACGTGCGTCACGATCCATTCCAATCAGCGGGTTTGGAAACACCTCCACATCAGCTTGTTGAAGCAGGAGCTATTCATCGCGCACATAAAGGTGTTCTGTATATCGATGAGATAAACACATTAGGGTTGCCCTCACAACAGCATTTATTAACTGCAATTCAGGAGAAAAAATTTCAAATTACTGGACAATCGGAGAGAAGTTTTGGCGCGATGGTAAAAACAGAGCCTGCACCCTGTGACTTTATTCTTGTTTCTGCAGGGAACCTTGATGCTTTAAATGGTATGCATCCTGCACTTCGATCTAGAATACGAGGATACGGGTACGAAAGTTATCTGAATAGTTTGATGGAAGATACCCATGAAAATCGAGAGAAACTCATACGTTTTGTCGCCCAAGAAGTAAAGAAAGATGGAAAAATCCATCATTTCAATAAAGAAGCAGTAGCTGAGGTCATTCACGAAGCACAACGACGAGCGGGTCGGAAAGGAAAACTGTCACTTCGATTGCGTGAACTTGGTGGTTTGATCCGGGTAGCTGGGGATATCGCATACGAACGTGGCGACAAAGTCATCACACAGAATCATGTCATTGAAGCCAAGCGTATCGCACGATCCCTAGAACAGCAGGTAGCAGATAGGGCATTGGAATCGCAAAAGAGCTATCGTTCATTTAGGACGTTAGGTGAAGAGGTTGGTGTTGTCAATGGACTTGCAGTCCATTCTGCTGATCCATCAATGAGCGAATTCTCTGGGTTAGTCCTGCCCATCGTCGCGGAAGTCACACCTGCAGGATCACAATCAGAGGGAAAAGTCATTGCAACGGGGAAACTTGGTGATATCGCAAAAGAATCGGTTCAGAATATTTCTGCGATTATTAAAAAATATATGGGACGAGATATCTCCAAACACGATATTCACATCCAGTTTATCGGTACCTACGAGGGTGTTGAAGGTGACTCAGCAAGCATTTCTCTAATCACCGCAGTCATTTCCGCTATGGAGAACGTCCCGGTGAAGCAGGATGTCGCTATGACCGGTTCGATAAGTATCCGTGGAACTGTATTACCAATCGGTGGTGTGACAGCAAAAATTGAGGCTGCTGCAGAGGCAGGAGTCAAGACAGTGCTCATACCAAAAGCAAATCTCAATGATGTGTTAATCGAGGATAAATACAAAACAATTATTGAGATAATCCCCGTTGAAACATTGACTGATGTTCTTCAAAATGCACTGGTGGGAACTGGGAAAGAAGAGCTTTTACGGAAATTAAAAGAAATGCGCCCTCCGAAGATCATTGGTAAAGTAGAACTCGAATCAGAGCGCAAGACGCAAAAAACCACACTTCGAACCGATAAACGATGAACTGAACAAACCTGCATCTTCACTCAGATTATTTGAAAAAAAAAGAAGGAGTACTATTCATTTAGGAATGTAGATTTGATATGAGAGCGTTATTTATCGGACGTTTTCAACCCTTCCACCTGGGGCATCTCTCAATACTTCAGAGGTTGAGTCAACGCTATGAGCTGATCATAATCGGCATCGGATCGTCTCAATATCATGATACAACTGAAAATCCCTTCTCTGAAGCTGAACGACGACAAATGATTGCCCAGTCGTTAGATGCTGTTGGAATCAGCAGATATCGGCTTGTTTCTATCCCTGATATTCACAATCCCCCCCGTTGGGTTGATCATGTATGTTCCATCGTCTCGGATTTTGATGTAGTTATCGCCAATAATCCATTTACTAAAAAATTATTCTCCGAAAAAGGGTATCTAGTGAAGGGAACGGCGTATTTTAACCGAAAAGAATATTCTGGAAAGGAAATACGCAGACGTATTCTTCAAGATGAACCATGGGAAGAATTGGTCCCTTCCATGGTAAAAAAAATAATACATGATATTGACGGTGTAAATCGCCTCAAACGCTTATCAAGGTAAGTTCTTTTTTTAAAAAAAATCTTTTTTTGATAAGAACTGTAAAGATATATTTATATAAAAAAATGCAACAGGGTACTATTATGTATGGTTGCGGTGAGGTTGTGGATTATAAAATACGTGTTTATTTAAAACTTCTCAGGCCTTTTACCCTTTTAGCACCGCTGATTGTATCCAGCAGTGTCATCGTTGCAAGCCTTGTTTATTCTGGGGTAGCCAATCTTACCCTTGTATCAATCCTTTGGACGATTCTTACTGCAAGTTTTTGCTTTGCACTTCTCAATGGTGCCTCCAATGTGTTAAATCAAGCAACAGATTGGAAAGAAGATGCTCTTTCGAAACCGTATCGGCCTATTCCACAAGGGATCGTCTCACCAAGGCAAGCATACAGATTTTCTCTTTTCTTGTATGTGGTAGCGGTTCTTCTTTCATGCAGTGTGAATCTCCTTTTCACTGTTTTTATCTCGATAATCGCGTTTTTTTCGATTACGTATTCGATTAAACCACGCATGAAAAAATTCTTGTTCCTCAATCAACTATGGGTCGCGATTCCAAGAGGTTTCTTTGGCATCATCGCTTCCTGGAGTGTCTTTGGCAATCCCTTTAATATCCTTCCACTATCGATTGGTTGTGTTGCAGCTTTATTCCTTTTTGGTGGTACAACCACAAAGGACATTCTAGACGCTGAGGCAGATAAAACGGTAGGAACCAAAACCTTGGTAAATATATTTGGTTTGAAAACCGCTTCTTTTTTTTCCCTTTTCTTCATGGTTGGTGCATTTTTCTTGATTCTTCCAATGGTGCATTTCCATATGATACCTGCAGAAGTTATTCCTCTTTCGTTTCTGAGTATTTTAAGTATTATTATCGGATGGTTAATGCTTAACAACCACAAAAATGAAAGATATGAAAACACATCCTCTTGGATATTGATGTATGCAACCTATTTTACGTTTGCACTCTCTTTTGCGGTTATAATAATTTTTTCTTCTGTTTAAACCGCAATCTGATATCCAATATTAGCGCTATCATGGCTACAAGGACAGCCAGACAAATAAAATAAAACCCTGATGCAAAACCCCAACTTGAATTCATTAAAACCTCTTCAGAGCCAATCGAAATCATCATCATCCCCTCTCCCTGCACTGCACCAATGCTTGTTTCGATTAATTTTGTTGTCCCAGCATAAAACATGGGAAGCAGTGTGGCAAGGAGAATAACCCCACAGCAACTTAATAGAAACGCGTATTTCTTTTTCGGTGTTCTTTTCAAAATGATTCCAAAACTTATACTTATGCATGCAAATGATGCGAGTGGCACCATTGCTGCAAGAAACATAATGAAAATTTCCGGCATTTCAGCTAATGTTAGAGTTAATTCCCCGTAGTATTTTTTTGTTTCTATCATCATTCCTGGATTGATATATAACGCGGTGGTCTTTTCTATGGGTAACGTAGAACTTGATCCGGTGAACAACCACCATGGTTGAAACAGTGAAAAAATAACAAACAGAACTGCAAGAGATTTTAGGAGGGATGAGAGTGAAAACTTTTTTAACAATGTAAGTATGACAAAAAAAGCAAACAACGCATACAACAGAAGTGAAAGAATAAGTGGAAAAAGTGACTCTACTGTTGTCACCAACATAAGATGTTTATCACTTATAAACTCAATTTGTTTTACTCCAATAAGCTTGTTATCTAAATAGGCAGTGATTTTATAGTGGGCTGGAGGTAGAGTAATGGTTTTATCCTTTGTTTCCCCTATGGTTTTGTTATCGCGGATGATTACAAACTCAATATTGTCATTTGTGAGTCTATTTCCTTTGGAGTCGAACAGTTGGATTGTCAAATCGAAAGCTGCAGAAAAACTCATTCTGATAACGTTGCTTTCACCAGGAATCGTGACATGGATAGTATCAATAAACTCACCATAACTGATTTGAAGATGATACTCTCCTTTGGGAATTTCTTCAAAAGTAAACAATCCATTTCCCTTATCTTTGGCGGTTAATGGTTGTGTTTTGTTCCCATTGGATTTTATTAGAAGGGGTATGATATCAATGCCTGGTGACAAATCAAGTCTATCAGTGATAATAACATCAAAGGTATAGAGATTAACAATTACCTCTGCATTCAATCTTTTCAGGCTTTTCTGCAATCCTGATTCATAGATGACAATCCCTTTGTATTCTGCGCTAAGGGAATACGGGTCCTTAACATTGTAAGGGGCTCGGACAATAACTACCCCCTCATCTTTTGTAGTATTTTCATCGAATACCATGCCATCATTATTTGTTAACCAGGCATGAATCCCAGGTATTCCGTTTCCATTTCCATCAACAAAAGTAAATTGTATTATTCTTTCCCAAGTACAGAACACGTTGACTTTCGTATCTTTATTTAAAATTACTATAGTCGAACCAGTGAAAACCTTCCTGCGTCCAGTTTTAAAAAATACTTTAACAAGATACTCCCCCTCTAATACGTCAAAGAAGGTTTTTCTTGCTCTTACAAAAACAAATCGATCTGCCGCTCCTTCGGCAATCACCTGCCCTTCACGATGCAACTCAATCCACATCACTGGAAAAGGGCTACCTGTGCGGTTCGACAACCAGGGATGAGTTAATCGCGTTCCCCCAAATCGTGGAATGATAGTAATATTGTATCTTTTTTGTTCTCGTTCAAATTGATTCTCTCCAGAAAGCTTGCGAGATTTTATCAAAGCTTTGTAAAACGTTGATTCCTTTTGTACTGCTTCATATCCACCTGTATCTGTGGCATAGACCTCCGCGTCGAATTGCA
This sequence comes from uncultured Thermoplasmatales archaeon, assembly GCA_964558215.1. Lineage (GTDB taxonomy): Archaea > Thermoplasmatota > E2 > DHVEG-1 > DHVEG-1 > SM1-50. Next base: position 1,361 of record CAZLDE010000079.1, on the reverse strand, counting down.
CGGTAAGATCCGATGGTATCGTGACATCATGACTCCCCCCTGGTTTATATGACCGTCTTCCGAAGTTAATTGAAACATAGTCCACCTCGGTGCCAAGGAAGTTCAGATATTCTTTTTCAGCAACTTTTATCTGGACTCCATCTTGTTCATCCGTTCCGCAGATAACAATATCTTCATTGGATGCAAAAATAACTGCCTTTGCTTTCCCGGTCTTCCCCTCACCATAGCTTAACCATGCTTCTGTTCCAAGGCTTGCGTCGTTTTTATAAGAGATAATCCATTCTCGTTCTTTTGTTGAAGGATTCTGATTTAACTGGTATTGCTCGATTCTTTCGTTATTACCATAGAAATTGAGGAATGGGTGTATTTCTCCAAAGTTTAAGGATTCAACCGCAGCACTTCTCGCTTTTAAGGATATTAAGGAACCAAAACGTCCATCGATGTTGTCAATACCTTGAACGGTAGCATCTTTCAGCATTTCATGTTTTACATGAACATATATCCGTTTATCCTCGAGAGGACAATAGTAATATCGATAAATGGCAGTCGTCTGAACATCCTTTTTTTTCGATTCACTGATTATTCCAAATTCGACCATGAGATTTCCATCGATAAAGACCTTTTTATCGAGAAAAACCTGATCTGAGGCACTTTCGTCTTTTTCTTTACTCCCGTAATAATATGAAAACGCAAATGATACGATTTGATCTGAATTAATGATATCGAATTCCTTCGTTCCTTTGTTTTGCTTTACAATCACTTGGGCACATGATCTATCGAGGAGCGTTCCTTCTTGTCCTACACCATAGATGCAAAACCCATCTTGTTTGATGCCATAGAATCTTGCTTGTGCTGAAAGCTCAGGTAACGGCGATGAGGTATAATTGGCATCTTCAAGCATAACGTGATCTAAGTAATTTGGTTTAGATGTTTTATCATCGCTATAATACACGAAATATCGTTCTGTTCCATCTGCGAAATCAGGGATTAAAAAAATAATGTTGCATTCCACAATAGAACTTACCTTACCATTCTCCTTTAGAATAGAATAGATTTGCGAATCTAAATTATGCCATTGTTCTTTATACCAACAAGAGATACGAATTGACGTATTGTTCTCATTTTCAGTCCAACATGTTTTTTCAAATCTGTGGCGAAGGTCTATTGGTTGATAATGGGAGAGTGGATCATTTGTAGGGATGGGGAGTTGTAGTTCTTGTCGATGAGCCCAATCCTTATACGCGGGGTTCCATGGAAGACTTGCATCATCCTGCGAGGCTGTCGGCATGCTCAACGCTGGAAAGAAAAGTAGAAGAAGTATACCGACTACAGAGAGGTACGACCTTCGCATAGGTCTCCTT
>CAZLDE010000078.1:0-7356 GCA_964558215.1 uncultured Thermoplasmatales archaeon | reverse complement strand
ATCTTATACTCTTTGAACATTATGTCTCGAGAGAAAAAATCTAAAGTAGATGATTTAATGAAACTACGGAGGATTTTGGACAACTCGTCAGACCCTACGCTTCATTCACTTCTTACAAAAGATGATAAAGCCCTTGAATCAATTCGAAGAAGATTAAGTGGGAGTTCAATAACATTTCATCCGGGATCAAACAGCCCTCTTCTCGGGTTCACATCAATGGAGCCGAGGGTTTTCATTCATGAAAAGATACATTCACCTCCTCCTTCTTCAATGCCACTACGACCCAGCATTGAATCCCCTGTGCCTCTACCTGAATTCGAACTCGTATCGTTCTCTGTTTCATCAAAACAAGCAACCCCTCTGGCGATATCATTTGAATCTGAAGAACTTTTTGAGATTGAAAAAGTTGAACGATATGCACCAGAATTTATTGAAGTGACTCCTACAAAACCTCCACAGCCGCTACAGGAAAGAGAACTTACGCTGCAATATGATAAAGCCCCTGTCCCAGAGGAATCACTCCCAGAATGGCAACCGGTGACTGTTGACCCGGGGCGGGCTATTCAGGAATCGTACGAGCAACAAAAAGCAAGAAGCACACAGGAATTTGAACAATATACCATCGCCAAAACCCCTGAATCAATGGAAAAAGAATCAATGATTCACAAAGAAGAATCAGGGGAGAGTTCTGTTGATTTTCTCCCTGTAGAACCATCTGAACCCTCCTATCAAATGTTAACGAGACAACAGATACGGGGATTAAAAAGAACACAAAGGAAAAAAGAAAAAGAAGCCATAAAACTCCAGAGAATAGAACAGAAACGATTAAAAAAAGAAAAACGGCAGAGAGAAAAAGAAGAAAAACAAATGATGATACAACAAGCTCCTTTTTTAAAATCCGAGGGGGAACAACCGGTACAGCTTGATACATTCGAACCCGTAGAGATTCTTAAAGAAAAGGCGTATCGTGATGAATTTAAAGGAATAGAATGCATCGATGAAAAAACCGCTGAACTCCTCTATAAGAATGGGTATTTCTCAATAGAAAACCTAAAAGATGCAACCATCGACGATCTTGTTCAGATCCGTGGAATAAAAAGAAAATTGGCCAAACAAATAAAAAAAGAAATCGGACAGAACAAAACACTTCACGACACCGATGAGTTTGTTCCAATGAAGCAGGTTCCCGTGAAGAAAAAATCTTTTAAAAAACTGAAAGATACTGCAGAATGGGAATCCTATCCACCGAAAAAGAAAACAACAAAGCCAGCCTCTTCTGAAGTCTGCAACTATAAACAATACACACTCTACAAGACAGAATCCCGTTCAAATGACCGGAAAAAAACAACTATACATTTCTTCAGCAAGGAAAAACCAGAGAAAGGAAAACCCGCTCAGCTTCCCGAAGGTTACCACATCGCGGTCCATAAAAAAACCGGAATACCGTATCTCAAAAAGAAACGATGATCTTCGCCTCATAGTATTTATAAATCCTTCTTTCTATTCGCAAAAAGAGAATGATTATGAATTGGAATGGACCCTTGCAGAAAATAAATGATTTTCATTTTGAAATACCTTCAAGTTATCAAGGTGTTCAGAAGAACCTTCATATGCAGACGTCTGGTGTTATTTACGCAAACAATGGAATGATCGACTGCATTCGTAAGGATAATGCACCTGAACAGGTTGCCAATGTAACCATGCTCCCAGGCATTGTCGGAAAATCATTAGCGATGCCTGATATTCACTGGGGGTATGGATTCCCCATAGGTGGTGTGGCTGCCATGGATGAGGAAAACGGTGTGATTTCCCCTGGTGGTGTCGGCTATGATATAAACTGCGGTGTGCGATTATTACGGACAAATCTTCACATCACGGATTTAGATTTAACAAAGATACAGCGCCTTGTTGATGAGATGTTCATCAATGTTCCCTCAGGTCTTGGGTCAAAAGCAAAGGTTCATCTTAATCGAAAGCAACTTGATGATGTTTTGAAGCTTGGCGCTAAATGGGCTATCGAGAATGGATATGGTTGGAACGAGGATGTGGAATATATCGAGGAACATGGATGTTTACAACATGCGGATATCTCTAAAGTCTCCAATGAAGCAAAACAGCGTGGGGCTCCACAACTTGGTTCGCTTGGTGCCGGTAATCACTTTTTAGAGATACAAAAAGTCGCTGAGATTTATGATGAAAAAGCAGCTAACACTTTTGGTATAAAAAACACCGGGCAAATTATGGTGATGATCCATACGGGTTCCCGTGGGTTTGGTCATCAAGTTTGCACCGATCATCTGCGTGTGCTTGAACAAGCGGTTAAAAAATATAATATATGGCTCCCAGATCGACAGCTTGCTTGTGCCCCCGTTACATCAAATGAGGGACAGGATTATTTGAAGGCCATGGCATGCGCTGCGAACTTCGCCTGGTGCAATAGACAGATGATAGTGCATTGGGTTCGGGAATCCTTCGAGAAGATACTCCATCAAAAGGCTGAGGACCTGGATATGGGTATCGTTTATGACGTCTGTCATAATATCGCAAAGCTCGAAGAACATGAAGTGGAAGGAAAGAAACAAAAGGTCTATGTTCATCGGAAAGGTGCTACGCGGTCGTTTGGTCCTGATAAACCAGAGGTTCCGTTGAAATATCGAGATATTGGCCAACCTGTTCTCATCCCAGGTGATATGGGTACAGAAAGTTACCTTCTTCGAGGTACAAGAAATTCTGAAGAAACCTTTGGGTCTACCTGTCATGGAGCCGGGAGAGTCATGTCGAGAACCGAAGCTGTCCATCGATATCGTGGAGAACATATCATGAACGAATTGAAAAAGAAAGGTATTTATGCACATCCTGCGAGTTGGAAGGTCATGGCTGAGGAAGCACCAGATGCTTACAAGGATGTTAGTGAAGTGGTAAACGTCACTCATGGTGCGGGTATCTCCTTAAAAGTCGCAAAATTGTTGCCGCTGGGTGTTGTCAAAGGATAACCTCTTTCGGCATTTTCTACCAATTAGTTTTAAATGCTTGGGAATTATTACGGTGCATAGGACGTGGTGATGCAGTTGGAAGACATTCAAATCGTAGATTTTGAAGAGATGAATCTCACAAATGGAGCCGTTATCGCTGGGTTCCCATCGATCGGTCTGGTTAGTACTATTGTTGCAAATTATATGATAGATGCATTAGGCTTAAAACAAATTGGTGCAATGGAATCACCGCATTTTCCTACTCTTTCTGTTGTTCACACTGGTGAACCTCTCGCACCAGTACGAATTTATGGTGGCACCTTGGCCAATGGTCAAAAACTTGCGGTTTTCGTTTCTGAGTTTAAACCCAAACCTAATTTAATTAACGCACTCTCAGATGCAATTATGGCTTGGTCTAAGAAAAAAGGCTGTAAGCTAATGATTTCTCCTGAAGGAATGGTTGTTGAAGGGAAATCATCTGAAGATGAACTGATGGTTGATGCGTATGCGATTGGTTCAACAGAAAATGCTCGTGCGGCGCTTTCTGCGAAAAATATCCCTCAGTTTAAAAACGGAATCATCGCTGGTGTATCAGGGGTGTTATTAAACAAAGGAAAACATGAGAAATTCGATGTAGTCTCGATTCTTGCAGAAGCCCACCCGAATTACCCCGACGCTCGGGCTGCTGCCTCAGCTATTAATGTCATTGCCCTTGTCATCGGTATTGAAATTAACGTCGGTCCGTTATATGATGAAGCTGAACGGATTGAAAAGCAACTTCAAAAATTCCACAAACAGGCAAAACCGATTGTCTCTGGGGCAAGTCAGATTCCACAGCCTGAGATGTACGGATAAGAGGATATATCATATCCTTTCTTCTTTTTCTTCCTCTTTTCTCTCCCTAAATTTTAAAAAGGGTCCTTGAGTTAGGAGTGCCTATGCAGAATATCCCTAAGAGCCACCCGCGATATAAATCCTTGATTACTCGGGAAACCATTTCAGAGGCGATGAAACAAGGGCTGGTTCATGAAACAGGTTTGATAGCACATGGGCGAGGAGAAGCATTCGATTATCTCCTTGGAGAAACCACGATACCAGCCGCCGACGCAGCTGAAAAAACGGCAGCCGCAGCATTGTTACTAGCAAAAAACCCTGTTATATCTATTAATGGGAATGTTGCTGCTTTAGCTGCTGATGAATGCATCCGGCTTGCATATAGTATTCCAGCAAAACTTGAGATTAACTTGTTTCATCGATCCCAGAATCGTATGAAGAAAATAGCTGCGATGCTTCGAAAGAAAGGAGTACAAACTCTTTATGGTTTGAATCCTGATGCTCGAATACCTGGGTTAGACTCTGATCGTGCCCTCTGCGAGAAAGAAGGGATTTTTTCTTCAGATGTCGTCCTGGTTCCACTTGAGGATGGCGACCGATGTCAAGCGCTAAAAAAAATGGGGAAAACTATTATTGCTATCGATTTAAATCCGCTCTCACGTACCGCACAGACTGCAACAATCACCATAGTAGACAATGTGATTAGGGCGATACCTAGAATAGAGCATTGGGTTTCAATTTATAAGGAGGAAAAACCAGATGCTCTAGAAAGACTCATCAGGGAATGGGATAACGCAAACAATCTCTTTCAGGTACGATATTTTCTTTCAAAAAGACTAAATTCCTTGTCTTAATACGGGGTGTCATATGTATCGAAGCCATTACTCAAAGGAAATCTCAAAGAATGAATACAATTCTACAGTTATTGTTGCAGGCTGGATTGAGGATATCAGAAACCTTGGTTCTATAGCATTTCTAATTTTACGAGACAAGAAAGGAACGCTGCAGTTAACAATCCTTAAGAAGAAGACTCCCGAGCTCTTTGAAAAGATTATATCATTACCCCGAGAATCTGTCATCTCCGTGAAGGGTTTATGTAAGGAAAATGAAAAAGTGAGAAATGGATATGAGATACTACCTGAGTCTTTCGATGTTCTATCCGTTGCTGAAACCCCATTACCGCTGGGTGTTGTCGACAAGGTAGAGGCTGATTTTGACACCCGTCTAGATAATAGAGTTATTGATTTACGGAAACCTGAAATACAAGCAATATTTATGATACGCAATGCCGTCCTTGCTTCTGCACATGACTATCTACGGTCCCAATCGTTCCTTGAGGTGCACACCCCAAAAATAATCGCGAGTTCCTCGGAAGGTGGTACTGATGTATTTAAACTTCGTTATTTTGAGAAAGAAGCCTTTCTTGCACAATCCCCTCAGCTTTACAAACAGAGTCTGATGGCAACTGGTCTTGATCGGGTCTATGAAATCGCCTGGTATTTCCGTGCTGAGGAACACAACACACGAAGACATTTGAATGAATCCACAGCAGTTGACGTAGAAATGGCATTCATTGAGGATGAAGAAGATGTCATGGGAATACTTGAACATCTTGTTCATGCGATGTGGAAACGTGCCTCTGAATGCAACGAGGAACTTGGGATTCTGAAAAAAACTATCACTGTCCCGAAATTACCATTTACACGCTTACGCTATGATGATGTTATTAGTAAAATTCAAGAAAGGAACTCACCGATCCAGTGGGGTATGGATCTGAGCACTGAAGATGAACGTCTACTTGGAGAAATCATGAGAAATAAAGGAGTTGATTTCTACTTTATCACTAAGTATCCCTTAGAGTCAAAACCATTTTACACAATGCCTGATACAGAAAAATACTCCCGAGGTTTTGATTTGGAATGCAAAGGAGTTGAGATTTCCTCTGGAAGTCAACGAATACATGATATTTCATTGTTAATAGAACGGTTGAAAGCTTGTGGTCTTAATCCTAAGGATTTCGATGCGTATTTGAAAGCATTTCGATATGGGATGCCTCCACATGGTGGGTTTGGGTTCGGGATTGAGCGGTTCCTTATGGAATTGTTAGAACTTAGTAATATACGGGAGTGTATTTTATTCCCAAGGGATAGAACAAGACTTTCCCCTTAATCATCTCTTTTTTTAAATTCTCTAATAGTGCTATCCATTACTATTTTATAGCACTAATTTGTTTAACATATCGTCGGATTCCACGATGTATGTGATAAATTATTCATAGTAGGCATGATGGGTGCCCTGTGGATATCTAATTAATCTAGTCTAGAGCAGGCAATAGTTCCTCTCTGGTTGTGAGTCCTTATGAACAAAGAATCTGAAATCTTAAAAAAAATAGAAAAAAATGTAGATTGTTTAAAGATAAAAAATATGACTGCTGATTCTCCTGTTTCGCATATCCCTTGTCAGCTTGAAAAGGAATCGAGTCGAATATCAGAGATGCTTTTTGGTGTTCATTCTGACCCAGATGAACAAAAAAAGGAAGATATCTATGCAGTTCAACATAGTAATAACGAACAAAAATCAGATGTTACATCGGATTTGACTGAAAAATATCAATTGATTGTTCTAAACACCAGTGATTTAATAGCCTTTACAACTTTTGATATGAATCCAACGTTCACTTTTGTCAGTCCGTCTCATAAAAAGATTCTTGGTTATACCAAAGAAGATATGTTGGGAAAATCAGGTCTAGATTTTATTCATAAAGACGACGTAGAGCAATTATTGGAACTATTGACTCAGTATATTGATACGAAAATGAGTAATGAATCAAATAAGGAGATGTTGAAAACTGCTCAAAACATAGATTTTCGTTTTCGTGATAAATCAGGCCAATGGCATGTTTTACGAAGCACAGTTGATATTGTAAAAAATGAATTACTCTTCATATCAAAGGATATCACAGAACATAAGAAATCCCAAGAAGCACTTATTGAATCTGAGAAAAAATATCAAAATTTGTATGATAATTTACGAGATGGATTTGCTGCTGTTGATTTAACCGGAAAAATCACTGAATGTAATACTGCATTTGCCAATATGCTTGGATATTCCATGACGGAACTACGAGATTTAACCTATACCGACATTACACCAGTTAAATGGCATGAATCTGAGAGTAAAATTCTTAATGAACAAGTGAAAATACGTGGTTATTCCGATTTGTATGAAAAAGAGTATATACGTAAAAATGGGGCAATCTTTCCAATAGAGATCCAAACCTATACACTTAATGATGATAAGAACCATCTTTGTGGCTTCTGGGCCTTTGTCCGTGATATTAGTATCCGTAAAAAAATGGATTTTGAACAAAAGAAAAATCAAGAACAAATCAAGGCTATCGTCATGAACGCCCCTATCGGAATCGCTACATGTGGCATTAATAAATATTTCATCAATGCAAATGATGCTTTTTGTAAGATACTTGGGTATACGGAAAGTGAACTTCAAAAAATGACTTTTAAAGATATTACACATGTGGATGATTTTAAAG
>CAZLDE010000077.1:0-7450 GCA_964558215.1 uncultured Thermoplasmatales archaeon | reverse complement strand
GAAAAAGAATTCTTCGTTTCGTAAGAAAAGAAAAATATAAAACCTTCTACACGTTATCATCCATACAGCAAGGATGGGAACTGAATGAAAAAACAAGAAAATATCTATGTCGCACTCCAGCTTGATAAAGATGCCACCTCAGGGGAAATCGTCATAAATATTCAGTTTGATCGAAACGCACCAAACTTTTATACCAATAAGAACATGATTTCCTGGTCCCCGACCAACGAAGAACTTGACTTCATCAACGAAGCCTTTGGAATGGTCCACAAAAGGAAAAACCAACCTTCTCAGCAAAAAAGTATGCAAGAACCGCAGGAAACGGAATCTGAGGAGCTTATCCGCGAGGCAGACGAAACAGAAATCCTTGACCGGGTCCTTGAGAAAAAAAAACCAGTCTATGCCTAACAAAAGCGGTTGACTTATAATCGGTCAAGTAACGCAGCAATCATCAGCGGAAGCAACACCGTGGCATCTCCTTCTATCGTGATGTTCTCTGCTTTCTCAGCTATTTTCCCCCAGGAGATCGCTTCCCGTGTCTGGGCACCAGAAAGACTACCATCATGCTCAACAGCGGTGGTGATATACACCGCATGGGATAGACCGTTGCAGAATTGATTCCACCAGATGACATGATGTTTTGAAATCCCACCCCCAATGATGAACGCACCGGTTTTCTTCGCATCAAAAACGATATCGGAGAGATCCTGTTCATCTTTGAAAAGATCGATGGTGAGATGACGATGCTCCTGATAATACATCCAAAGCTGGGAGCCAAACGCCCCATCAGTAATCCCTGGGACGAAGATAGGTATCTTGTTCTTCCACGCCCAATACAGGATCGAATCTTTCCCTTTTTTTTCTTTTTCCAATCGTTTTCCACATTCCCAGATGAGATCCCTAGTGGACCATTTCTGCTGCATCGCATATAATTCTTGGAAGATGGGTTGGAGCTTCTTCTCAAGAATCGTCCCGTAACATTCAAGGGGGATGAAGATGTTCCCAAGTCGATTGATACCTTTCTGATGAAGTTCCTTATCATCCGCAGCAAATGAACCATGATAGTAATCTTTCCAGACGCGCGCAAGATCATGATCTAATGTTCCTGTGGTGGTGACGACCACATCAAAGAGTTTTTTCCTCAGCAACTCTTTGATTACTCCTCGGGTTCCTGTTGAAATGATGCAGGCGGGAAACGACAAGAACTTGACGCAATCTTTCTCTTTTATCATTGATTCAAGGATACTAACCCCATCTGCAATCTTTTTTGCAGAAAAACCACCTGAATAGTAGAACTCCTCTACCAACTGGTTTGCCGTCATATTAATTTTAAACGTGATGTCTCGTACTGGCTGTTTCTTCATACTCTCAGCTCTATGAAACCACGATTGCTCCATATCCGACGCAGGAGGAACCTGGTTGGACCTCATACGAGGTCCCATATTTTAAGAGTTCTGCTCTCCGCACCCCGAGTTTTTTTGCGGCAACAAGCATCGCTGCGACCGGACCATACCCACACATCGTAATACCATGTTCCTCAACAGTATCAATGAGTTTTCTTGGATCTAACGCAAGAATCTCTTTTAGCGCAAGTTCATCTTGTTTTTTTGCGTACTCATCGACCCGCATCCCCGGTGGTGGTCGACTATGATAGTTGAACCCGGCATGGGAAAAATCACTACTGGCGATAAGGATGATCTTTTTCTGCGACGTCGCAATGAAGTTTGCCAACAGACCGCCTACTTCCCAGGCTGTCTCGTAATCCTGCATCATCATACAGAGGGGGACAAACGAAAAATCCCGGTTCTGTGCGATGAACTGTAAGAACGGTAGCTGAACCTCGATACTATGCTCATAAGTATGGGCGGTGGAATCCTGGTCAATGATCCCCGTAACTAAAGCGGTTGCAACGGATTCATCAATCGGAACGACCCCGAGTGGTGTTTTCCAGGATCCTTCGGTCATTACCGACACCCCAGAACCCATGCCTGTGTGATTCGGTCCAAGGATAATGAACGTCTCACCAAAACCCTCTTGCGCAAGACGACCATACGCATGCGAGGCGATCGCCCCAGAGTAGATGAACCCTGCATGGGGAACCACTATTCCTTTGATGTTCTCCCCCTGTTTTTTTACGACAGGGATTGTACCAAATCCTCTTTTTTCTAAAAAACACTGCTCTATTTGTTTTCGAAGGGTTTTCTCAGTTCCGGAATAGAACTGTCCGGCGACTACAGCGTCTCGTATCATTTTCACAAAACCACTTCCTAACACAGACATGAGCCGAAAACACATTAACCTTGCGCACAAAACATATAAATATCATTGATGGATACCGGAGTAAAACAGGACGGGACAAGCATGGAAACAGTCTGTCACATTGAAATCCTGAAAGACGGTAGAGATTTCGTTGCACGAGCACATCTTGCGAACGGATCCGTCAAGGAATACCGCCATCAGATCTTCGAGGATGTCCTTACAGAAATGGTTATCGACCTTCAGGAAGAACTCAGCGAATAAGCGGAATATTTGTTTTTATTTTTTCTAGAAAAGAAAAAGAAGAGATTATTGTCCAAGGTACGGTGCGATAAATAACACCGCGATCATGACAAAAATCAACGCATACATGATGTACACCCACATTTTCCGTTTCTTTGTGAGATTCTTGTAGCGTTGTTTACATTCATCTGAACACATGGTCTCCGTGTCTGAAGCAGGGATTGCTTTTCCGCAAATCTGACAATGCATGTGTTGTGGGATCTTTTCTGTCATAGATATCACAGGTGCAATAGAGCATGACCTGAAATAGTTTGTTGTTCTTTTCAAAAAAGGTAGTAACTCTTTTTTTTTCTCTGAAAAAACGATGAAGATTGGATGATTGCACTATAAAATATTTATATTTGAAAATAAATTTCCTTTCCTGTATCATCAGATATAGTCTGGGAGTGAAATGATGAATAAAAAAAAGAAAAAAACTCAATCGGGACGCAAAGGATTTTTCAAGGCTGTTGTTTTTCCAATGATGTCGACCTCGGTTATTTCTGCAAAGTCAATAGCACCATATCTGTCTTTATTACAAGAAAAACTCCTCTACATCACTATAGGTCTGATATTTCTCCTTTTCATACACCATAAGATATGTTCGCGGGTATCTTATGTTTTTATGACCAACAGGCGAGGGAGGTGAAAAAAGAATGAACAAAGGGATGATACTGTTTTCTGTCGCTTTACTTGTGTCAGCGCCGCTGGTTGCTGCAAGTAATCAACGACAAAGTGGATCGACAGTCCTTGAAGAGACGACGACTCTTCTATGTATTGTCAACGGAGAGCGAACTGAGAGAGACCTAATGGTTTCTTCAATCCAGAATCTCATCGAGTTGGGTGGATCACATAAAGAGGATTTTTTAACCATCTATGACAAAACCAAATCAGCTGACGAAGTCGCTACCGCAATTGAGAACATCAAACCGTTTTTCCAAGCACTCATCGACAAGGAATTGACCGACAAAACCGTTGAAGAGCTAAACTCTCTTTACTACAGCATCCGAGAGAAGATCCGAGAGCCGAGAAGACAACCACAGAAGGTACCACAGGATGGACCACAACCACTGGGGATCTGGAACGGGATACCGACACCGGTATGGGCTAATTTCATGTGCGGACAGTTTGATATTGGAATATGCTCAGGATTCGCAGGGGGAACACACATGCTTATCCCAACCGTAGGTGCTGACGTATTCCTGACATACGCTTTCCAAGGGACAAGCGTAACAATCGGAGGTTTTGGATACACAATAGCAACTGTAGGATTCAATTTCGTCATGGGTTTCATTGGTGTTCTACTAGCTATGCCATTGATAATGTTTGGACCCTATTTCCTTGCAGGAATGAGCTGTTTACTGGTTGGAGTCGGTGGATAAACATAATTCCGCATAAACTATCTATCCCTCTCTCATTCTTTAATTGCTATGCGTATGAAAAAAATAATTTCCATCACAGTTGTCGTTTTGTTAACCGCTCTAGGTTTTTTCATGATTTCAAACCAAGAAATCTACGACGGAAAAATAATCAACACAGAGGAAAACGGAAACGTCTCTTATAATACGCCTACTTATCATAATCATATTGAATTTAACCAAGATGATCTTCAATTAAAAAAAGAAGTCGTACAGTTCAAAATCACGTTCCATCAGGATGATGTGGTTGATGTACAATCAAAGGTGGCGGTTCTGTATGTCGATGAAACAATCACCTCTGTGTATTGTTTACTTACCAATGGTGAGAAACCGTTGCTTATGCCTCAAGGCTTCTGGTACGTGCCAGAGAGAAAATATCTTCTTGTGACACCAAAGATGCGCATCTCAGTTGGAAAACTCTGGATAGCAAAGCTTTTTCATGGAAAAATTGGGTCAGCAGACGAAAAATCAGGACATTTCGAAGTACAAGCCGGGGAGAACTGGTATCTTACACTTGCCGTTCCCACCCCCTCACAGGAAATGGGATTTTCTGTTGTCATCTCATCACTGTATGACTCCATGGAAGTGACAGAACTCACCAGACATGGGAACGTAGAGCTGTCTTGCGCAGCATTTAACCAATTCCAAGGCAGATATTATTCGGTGAAACTTCATGTGTTATTCGGGGGATGTGTCTGTAACGTCTTCAAAGAAATAACGGTAAAGGAGGGATCTCTTTTTCACCTCTGGGTTGCTGGCCATAGAAAAGGAACCTTGGATGTGTCCTTGCCGACAGGAGAGCAGCGACATTATGATCAAAACAGAATAATGGTGTATACGTTCCTTGGCAACGATACGGGAACCTGGAGGTTTGCCGTGAAAGGCTGGTCATTTTATTATAGAATGGTGGTCCTGCTGCTCTCGATAGATATCAACCCGCATTGCAGGATTGAATATTTTGAACAGTGACACCTTTTATTTGATATGAACCTTGCCATGGACTACATCAATATCAACGATTGTCGTGATTGGGACCTGATAGATTTGTAGTAACTCCTCTTTGCAAGATCCTTTGTACACAGCGATAAACACCCCTTTAACTACCACACCCATCTGTTTTAGGACGTATAATACTGCCTTTAACGTCCCACCAGTGCTTAGCACATCATCCACAAGGATAATCGTATCACCTTTCTTCAGTCCATTGATGTACATCTTTGACTTTGAATACCCGGTCACCTGTTCAACAGAGACTTCACCGGGCAATCCGTATTGTCGTTTGCGGATAATGGTAAAGGGAATCCCCAGGTCAAGGGATAAGGCAGAGGCAAGTGGAATGCCCATGGCTTCCATGGTGACGATGCGATCGAATGTTCCGCATTTTTTAATATGCGTTTTCATCTCATCAGTGATTTCTCTGAGGAGTTCAGGAGTGATAAAAGGTACTCCATCGGTGATAGGGTGAATGACATAATCGTACTCCCCTTTTTTCACAATTGGTGCCTCATACAAGGATTTCTCCAGATGTTTCAACCTCATAGTTCTCCAACCTCTTCACATGTTTTTCTAAGAACGGGAATGAATTCATCGATAATCTCTTTTGTGATTTGTGGCATCAGAACCAGTCTGATACAGGAAAGCCGTTCAATTTTATTGACCCGCCATCCTTTTTCAGAGAGTTTTTTGACAACACGCCCAGGGCTTTTGAGTTTTACTCCAAGTACATTCATCGTTGGTTTCAAAACAAGTCCTAATCCAAGTTCGTTGATACGCTGCTCAGTGTAGGTTGTCACCTCCATACAGGATCGGACCATATCTGTATAACCCTCATATCCGAGGTACTGGGCGACTGCATAGGCGGCGGCGACCGGAGCACCAGATCGTGTCCCAAGGATCCCTGCTTGTTTCTCACTGCTGATGTAGGGAGACTCCACACTGATGCTCTCAAGCCAGTGTTTCTTTCGTATCATGAGTGTCCCGAGGGGGATTGCCGCATATCCCATCTTGTGGGAATCAATCGAAATCGTTGATACACCTTTGAGGAGGAAATCGAAATGTGGGACGTTATAGCCGAGTCTTTTGAGGAACGGGATGACAAAGCCACCAAAAGCTGCATCCACATGAAAAAAAACCTGTTCATCTGAGCAGAGCGTACTGATTTCCGGTATCGGATCAACGGTTCCCAACTCAGTTGATCCTGCAAGACCAACCACAGCAGCGGTGTTCTTGCCTACGTTCTTTTTCAAAGACGAAAGGTCCATGACATAATCTTTCGTAAGAGGTATTTCAACAAGCTTCATACCAACTAGTGATGCGATTTTTTGGAACGAAAAATGAGCACTGACAGGTAGTACTATCTCTTTTTTGCCAGAGAGTTGCTTTGCAAGCCACATCGCAGTGATGTTCCCTTCAGTTCCTCCACTGACGATTTGTCCGACCGCTGTTTTTGGTGCATGTAACAAGTGAGCGATGAATTGGAGAAATCGAGACTCTATTTCTTTTGTCCCTGGGCAGAGCTCTGGGTCGCCAAGGTTTGTTTCTAAGAATCGGAGATATACTTCTCGAGCGATTGGATGTGGTTGGGTACACATCGACCCAAGGATATGTCCGCTGGAAAAACAAAAATCACGCTGCTGCAAAAAATTAAGTTCTTTGAGGATGCTGTTTCGTTTCGCGTCATGTTCAAAGGTCATCTGAAAGGGGTAATTCTTCGGTGCTCAAAAAGGATTCTGTTGCATACACAAATATTTTAAAATTCAACTGATTGACTCAAGTAAATCGAACGAATAAATCTTAAATACTAGATGAAACATATAAAAATAATCATTATTTAGTAAATATTAAAAATTCGGGTGGAAAGATGAAAAGAATTCTCATCCTCTTAGGGATTTGTCTCATTCTGATCGGCTCCTCAACGCCAGCAGAAAAAATCACTAGTTTTGATACTCAGCCAACACCGACTCCTATTCTAACCTATCCATCCGCCATTATCGTTGAATACGACGAGGAATATGTAAATCAGACAGAATTCATTCCAAATAATGTATATCACATACCCGCTCACGTTGGGTATAGGGTATGGGTCCCGGAGTGGCTCCTTCATTATCATTTTAATCTTTTCCGACTCTTGAAAAATTGGTATCTATTTGGCACATTGGTGGCACCGCCGATGATGATTAACTTATCTGTTGAGAATGTACCGACCTGGGCTGATATAGTCCCATTTCCATCAAAGGTTTTTATAATTGAACTTAGTAATGAATTTTTGATGCAAAATTTCAGCATCATCATCGGAATTCGTACTCAAGCACCACCGGGACCGCTTACATTTTGTCTCCAAGCAGAAGTACCCCAGCTCCATAGAATCCAAGGATATACTACCTTCACGAATATCACGATTACGGTACAATAAGAACATAACAAGGAAACAACACGAATAAATATAATTAAAGAAAAAAATCATAAAAACCATCACATTTTAATATGAGTATATG
>CAZLDE010000076.1:0-7731 GCA_964558215.1 uncultured Thermoplasmatales archaeon | reverse complement strand
TATTATTTGTTGATAAAAATAGGAGGAATCTGGGTTTTTGTGTTGTTTTTCCTTTTGCTGAAGGAGTTGTTTTTTATCTTGTGGTGTGAATTTAAGTATTGAAAGATAAGCTTATATATAAGAAACCCTATATATTTTAACAAGGTGAATAATATGAAGAATACTACGAAAAGTTTTTTAAAGGCTGGTCTTGTCATATGTATCGCAGCCTTGTTCGTCGGAACATCGGCCGCTGCGATCACATACGCCCCAGAAAAAATAGCATTTGCATCAACGAAACAGACAACCACTAGTAATGGACCATCACGTGATGAAATTGAATTGAAATATTACGAGGAAGACGGTCTTTCAAATGTTATTGGAATTACAACAAGTCCCGCCACATGGAAAACTGCTATTCGACTGACACAAGATGAAATGGCACCGTATATGGATTGGACAATGAAAAGTGTGAATGTGGCATTTTCAGCAGATAATGGGCATCCGATTATCGATGTAAGAATTTATATTTATGGTAAAGGAACATCAGTAACTCCCGGAGCTCTCATTGTAAGTGATACTACCGCTACTTTGGATACAACTGGTGTTACGAACATACCCTTGGTGACGCCTGTTGATCTTGCAGGTAACGATGACCTTTGGGTCGCTGTGGAATGGTACCAAGTTGATCCTGCACCTTGTTACTATGCATGGATAGACTGTGTAACCGGTCCTCACATTGAAAACAAAAGCGATTTTGTTTACCTTGGCAGCACCTGGCAGCAATTACATGATCCGCTTCCAACGGTTGATGGTCGCTGGGGAATAGGCGCAATCGTCGAAGGAGAAGGATTAGCGGAATTAACCATTGGAAACGTTAAAGGACCAATGGGTGTCAAAGCTGATGTGTCAAACATCGGCGTCAACGATGCGACAAATGTCGAGTGGACCATGAAAGCAACGGGCGGTCTGCTGAAGAGAGTCAACGCTTCTGCAACCGGAACATCGCCAACACTTACTGCGGGCTCTGTATTACCCATCAGTCTTCCGATGTTCATCGGCTTTGGTAAGATAAGCATCGTCATCACCGCAAAAGCCCTAAACGCGGTTCAAGTCTCAACGACGAAATCCGCTTTCTTACTTGGACCATTTGTCCTTGGGATTAAGTAAAACCACTTAATTTCCCTTTTTTTTCTTTTTTTGTTATCCCTTTAAAGCTTAGATTTTGTTCTATTATAATCTTGATGATTTTTTAAAAAAGAAAAAAGAGTAGTAAATCATCCTGTTTGTTGTTATTTCCGCAGGGGCGTTGTGTTTTTTTCAGGTTTTTTTATCTTACGGATAATGGATGCCTTGCAGGAATGGCACAGACCTTGGGCTACCTCGCTCATGGTAAGGAGTTGTTTCCCACACGCCCAACAAAAGAAAATCTCGTCTGCTTTTAGCTCCGATAATTTCTTTTTACATTGTAAACAGATGCGCTGGGAGATCTCATCAACCGTGTTGAGTCGGTTCCCACAGGACCAACAGAAGAATTGTTGTTCGTCTTCCATCTCGTCTAACCCTTCAAGCTTCATATGCATCCATTCCAGTGGTGTTTTCTTCTCAGTATTTTTTCGAATAGGTAAGCAGGTATTAACTCTTTTCTTTTTGTTTTATGCAGTATGGACACCGTTCTCTGTGATATAGCCTGTGACATAGTTGTGTGGGGTTACGTCGAATGCGGGGTTTTTGATTGATAGCCAGTCAGGCATGATGGTGTTACCATTTACCTCGGTGAGTTCTTGTCGGCCTCGTTCTTCGATGATGATCTGTGAACCATTTGTAAGTTTCGGATCAAAGGTGCTTGCTGGTGCAGCGACATAGAACGGGATGTCGTTTTCTTTTGCGCAGACCGCTTTTTCGTAGGTCCCGATTTTGTTCGCGAAATCACCGTTTTTTGCTATCCTATCAGCTCCGACGATCACTAGGTTGATTTCTTTTTTTTTCATAAAATACCCTGCCGCGTTATCAACGATGAGTGCATGGGGGATGCCTTCGTGGTACAGCTCCCAGGCAGTGAGTAGTCCCTGTAGTCGTGGCCTGGTCTCATCTGCGTACACAAACATCTTTTTTTGCTTCTCATGGGCTTTCCGCAGGGGGGCTAATGCGGTCCCATAGTCTACCGTTGCCAGTGCCCCGGCGTTGCAATGGGTAAGAACCGTGTCGGCGTCCTTAATGAGTTTTTCACCGTTCTCCCCTATTTTTCTACAGCGATCGATGATGGATTCAACGTAGGTTGATGCCGCGTCATAGAGGTTCTCTGATCGATTGATTGCTTGAAGCATGGTGTCTACTGCGTAGAACAGGTCATAGGCGGTTGGTCGTGTGGACCGTAGGATGCGTGCTGTTTTTTCTGGGTCTTTTTCCCCCAGGGCCATGCCGTAGGCTGCCGCCGCTCCGATGGCAGGTGCACCCCGGACTACCATCTCTTTGATTGCATAAGCGATGTCATCAACGGTCCGTGCGGTGAAGATCTCAAAACGGTACGGTAGTTTCCGTTGGTCGATGAACTGGACGGTTCTTTCTTGCAGCCATATCGCTCGATAGGTTTTCCCTTCAATCTTCATTTCTGATCACCAAGATAGTTTTTCATTGCATTGGTGATTTCTTTTATGTTTATTCCAGCAAAGACCATGCCTTCGTTTCTTAAGAGGATCGTTTTTCCGTTCCGGAGTGTCTTAAGTATGTCTTTTGCTCGTTCGAGGCTGTCTGGTTGTGTCTCTTTTTCTGTGACGGGCAGTGTTTTTTGGAATCTCTCATACAGAGCGGGGCTGTTGATTTGAAGTAGTGCGTTGATGTCGTGGCGTGCTTTTTGGATGATCCAATGTACCGGGGTTTCCAGGTGAGGGTCTTTTGGTCCGATGACCATCATAACATTTTTTAACGCATCGTAATCAACGATCTCCACAACGTCTTGTTGCGTCATTTTTTTTATATCAATGTTTTTTGCATTGATCAGCAGACGTTTTCCGTAATCTAGGCTTATGATCCCTGTCTCTTTGTCGGTGAGACCTTGTTCCTGGATGCTTTGTCCAAGTTTGATCATCTCTGCGATCAGAGGGCAGTTGCTTGTCTCTCTTGAGACAAAAAATGTCTGAAGCGTAGGACTAGGTAAGATTCGTTCGTTCATAACAAGAAGGTAACAAGGAAACGATTTTTTATGTTTTCCTCATGACCCTTGAAGCGTTTTTTTAAAGAATTTTGATGCCTTCTTTGCTGTTGATCTCGATGTCACGGGGTTTTAACGTATGTTTTGTGCCTCGCATTTTTCTGATGGTTAGCTTCCTGCGGTCCATCGAAGGGTCTAGATCCAGTACGAGGATGCCGTCGACGAGGAACTCTGAGACTGAGTCACGGGACAGGTTTCGGGATCCTTCTGCGATCTCTGATGTCACCAGCGCGGTACATGCATCCTCCTCAAGGATACGGAGAATCCTTCGGACGTGCATCCGAGTCGCTTGGATGGAATCAAGGGGTAGTGGCGTGGTGGTGCTTTCTTGTGATGGAATCAGTTCTGAGCCTCGGTTCACCACCCAGACCGGTAACTCTGAGAGTGGGGTGAGTGAATCAAGCACGACTCTGGAGTATCCACCAAGTCTGATTTCCGATTCCATCTCTTTATGGACGGTGTGTTTTTCCAGGTCGAGGTACATGAATTTCAGCTGACCGTTTTTTTCAGCATTTTCAAAATCAAACCCGAATTTCTTTGCTTGGTGCATCAGGTTGTCTATCCGTTCATCTGAGGTGAGGAACAAGCATTTTTCTTTATTTTTGATACCAGCGTTTAGGTATTGAAAACAGACGATTGTTTTACCGGTCCCCGGGGTCCCTGCGACGAGGGTAACGCTCCCTTGAGGGTATCCTCCTTGGAGGAGGTCATCGAGTCCTTGTACCCCGGTGGTGACTCTTTTTTCCTCTAGGGTTGTATGATAATCCATCCCAAGTTTCTCCATTCAGCATCGCCTTCTATTTTACTCTTTCTTCCTTGTTGTTTTGATATAAAATTAAGACTTAAATAGGTTTCTTACTGCATCGCAGGAACAGAGAAAAGAGAGGTGAGTCGTTTAATTGTCTCTTCTGTTAGTACAAATGAAAAACAATGATTTGTCTACGAGCTCTAACTCACCAAACTTATGTGTGCTTAATTGTCTGTTTTTGTCCAGTAGCATAATTCTGCCTCTCCCAAGTCGCGAGAACATCGGTGGGTTATTTAATGCTTTCTTTTTATTTCGTGCCTCTGGAACAACAGGGATGCTGATGAGCAAACCGTAAATTTCTAATAGGAAAGCTTTTTACCGTGTAACAGCGGTTGTTACCAGAATGTTAAAACTCGATCTTCATCTTCACTCCTGTTCTTCGTATGATGCGACCGGGACGCCAGAGGATCTTATGAAATCGCTTCGGAAAAAAGGTCTTCAGGGGATGGCGCTTACTGATCATAACTCAGTCCATAGGTCCATCGGAATAAAAACGGAGGCTTTGAAGGATTTCCTCGTGATACCGGGTACAGAGATATCAACAGCAGATGGGCATCTGCTTGCGTTGAATGTGTCAGAACCGATTCAAAGGAATCTGTCGATCGAGGAGACGGTTGAGCTGGTTTTAGACGCTGGTGGAGAACCGATTGTCCCTCATCTTTTCCGTCTGCTTTCGGGTATCAAGGTTGACAAACTCAGGGCGATTCAACATAAGATTGCAGCCATCGAGGTCTTTAACGGATGTAGTACCCCAAATACCAACCTGAAAACCGCGAAGATCGCTCGGAAGTTCAATCTTGGGGGAACGGGGGGGAGCGATTCGCATGAACCGACGTACGCAGGAGAAGCCTATACGGTGGTTGATACGACGGATTTGCGCCTTGATTCGATTCTTTCTCAGATACGAGCAAAAAAAACATGGGGCGTGGGGCATACCATGCCTCTTACCTATCGACGAGACCGAATGGTTCTTTCGATTCGACAGTACGTGCAGAAAGGATTTAAACGCATTTAAGAAAGGGTTCTTGGGTTGTGATCTCTTCAAAGAAACTTCTTTTAAGGATATTAAAATAGGTTGGACGGTAAGTTTATAAAAAAAGGGAATCTATCCTTTGTTAACGCAGGGATGAATCAATCCGTTCGAAGGGACCATCCATGTTTAAATATGAGAACTACCTATATCATATAACGATAGGGGATAATATATGAAGAAACGTGTCATTTCGATACAGAAAATTTTAAAGCAGTCTATCGTCGTCTTGTTAGCAGGTCTTATGATCTGTTCTATCGGGGCGCAATCACAGCAAACCTTTCTAGACCCGGATATCAGCAGTACCTATGCATTTGACCATCCTGATCTTGAGACCATTGATATCGCGGGAATTTTATATGACAGGATCACTCTGACGGATTGTTATCCCGCTGGCAGTGCAGGTGAACCAAAACTCCCATCGAAAGGAGTATTCCTGCTTCTCCCCGCACAATCGACCGTCCAGGAGATACAAGTCACACCTGGGGTACGGGTCGATCTTGGTGCCGGTTATCTCATAGAACCCACGAGTCAAGCGATCCCTCTCTCACAGACACAGGATATACCAATTCCCCATCCTAACGATGCGATTTATCACAGGAATGCAGCGTATCCCGGGAAATTGTTCACTGAAGTCGGAGTACAGTGTTTTCGAGGCTATCAGATTCTGGTGATTCTACTTCATCCTGTTCAATACAATCCCGTATCTGGGGAGCTCTTCTATTATAAGAGTTTGGAGGTGTGCGTAAAAACCGTCAGCACCGATGGTGAATCATCTTTGTATCGGGGTCTTTCCCAGGATATCACCGAGGTTCAAACCAAAGTCGATAACCCAGGGATGACCTTGAGTTATACGAACGAGTACTCTGCTGTACCACCATCCTTTGAGGACTATGACCTTCTCATCATCACCACCGATGCGCTAAAAAGTGGTTTTGAGCCTCTAAAAGAAGCCCATGACGCTACCGGTGTTCAAACCGTGATAAAAACATTAACTGACATTGGAGCCAGTGACCTGGATAGCATTCGGAACTACATCCGGGATGCTTACACAGACTGGGGTGTTGAGTATGTTCTTATTGGTGGGGATACCAATGTTGTTCCTGCTGCGATGTTGTGGGTCTCTGGTATGGACGAAGACGTTGAGTACTATGAGGAAACCATGCCATCCGATGTCTATTACGCGTGTCTTGACGGCCCCTATAATTATGATGGTGACGGGGACTGGGGTGAACCGACGGACGGTGAGGGCGGAGGCGATGTCGACCTTGTCGCAGAAGTCTATGTCGGACGGGCTTGTGTCGGTACAGCTGCCGAGGTGACGAACTTTGTGACAAAAACCGTCGCCTACATCAACAAAGACATCTCTGATCCATTTTACAAAGACGCCTTGTTTGCCGCTGAATACCTCGGTGATTACGGTATCGCAAGTTATGGGAGTTCTTATATGAACCAACTTATCAATGGCTCCTCCGATGATGGATACACCACGGTTGGTATCTCTGCGGATGTCTATGATATCGACACCTTATATGATACACCAAGCTATGACTGGCCTTCATCTGCTATCGTCTCCAAAATCAATAACGGAGTCCATCTCATTAATCACCTTGGTCATGCGTCCTATGATTACAACATGAAACTGGATTCCTATGATGTTGACGCGCTCAGCAACCCCTCCGATCGTGCCTGTTTTATCTATTCCCAGGGGTGTATGGCTGGTGGTTTTGATAACGGTGATTGCATCGCAGAGCATTTCACGATAAAGACAACCCATGCAGCCTTTGCAGGGATCTGGAACGCGCGGTATGGATGGTTCTGGTCCTATAGCACCGATGGTGACTCCCAGCGGTTCCACCGGGAGTTCTGGGACGCAGTTTTCGGGGAGATGAAACCGGAGATTGGACGGGCGAACCATGATTCAAAAGAGGATAATCTGCCTATCATCGGTCGGTCTTGTATCCGCTGGGTGTACTATGAGACGAACTTGTTTGGTGACCCTGCGTTGGTCATCACCGAAACCTCAAATACTCCTCCAGAAAAACCAGCGATGCCTTCAGGCCCGGATACCGGCAACATCGGAGTAGACTACAGCTTCTCGTCTGTCACCACTGATCCTGATTCAGGAGATACTCTGTATTATATGTGGGACTGGGGAAATGAGGTAAGCGACTGGATGGGTCCTTATACATCTGGTCAACCGTGTCAGCCGGTTCACAGCTGGCCGATTGAGGGGGATTACGAGATAAAGGTAAAGGCCAAGGATACCTACAATTCTGAGAGCTCGTGGTCTGATTCTCTAACGATTCATATCGTCTCAGGCCCCGTGATTGAGATTGGGACGATTACCGGAGGCTTTGGGGTGAAAGCTATAATTCTGAACAGTGGCGCTGTTGATGCGACAGATGTAAATTGGACGATTACCCTGCAGGGCATGGTATTCCTTGGGAAAGAATTCTCCGGGAGTATAACAAAGATCATGCCTGGATTTTCACCAACGGTCAATACTGGATTGGTCATTGGCATTGGTGCGGTTGACATCACCGTGACTGCTGCGGATGTCGAAAAAACCGCACAGGGGTTTTTACTTGGGCCTTTTGTGCTCAACGTCCGATAAAAAACAATCAAGCCATCTCTGGGGGATTTTTCCCCTTTTTTGTTTCTTTGATACGGAACGGGTTATAGGTATGTTGAGCTACTGGT
>CAZLDE010000075.1:0-7742 GCA_964558215.1 uncultured Thermoplasmatales archaeon | reverse complement strand
TATTTAAACATATGTTAAAAAAAGTGACACAAACGTTTCAATACTAAATTTAAAATGAAATTATAAATGTAATCGTTACGTTCTCATATTTTTAAAAAAAATCTATGAATTATGAAACGATCCCCATCAATTCAAACGATTATCTCTTTTAAATGAAACATAAAAAGAAATATTAGCGCCCGCATCGGGATTCGAACCCGAGTCCGAGGCTCCGCAGGCCTCTAGGATATCCAAGCTACCCCATACGGGCTTATTTATCACAACCTTCCTTTTAAAATTAATTCACGCTTTTCTGTGACTCGAAAACAGAAGTCTTTTAATAAGGATATCGGAGCAGAAAAAAGTTGCCTTACCCCAAAACTACTTCCTCTATGAAATACACATTTGAAAGCTAATTATGCCTTCTATTTTTTCATGATATCTACCAATGCTATTTTCTCCAAAATAAGATCACCATAGTGACTCTCAGGAATAGTTGATAACTCTTTCTCAGTGATTCCGAACCGTTGTAACGTCCTCTTGTCCCCCTGAATAGCTGTTTCATTCGATAGCAGATGAAGTGTTCTTAATAGCTTTTTCTTCAACACCTCTCCACTGGTTGCATTCCTTTTCCCATTTAAACAATCTGTAAGGAGGAAAGCGATCCTTGGCTGGCCTTTTTTAACACCTATTTTTTTTAATGCTTTTTCAATCTGCCGCTCACCAGAGGCATATAACAAAATCTCCAAGGCAAGCGAATTCGTGGCATTTGTTCCCTGCTGAAAAGCTCTTTTCGCATGCTCCGTTGCAGAAATCAAATGATCAGTGGAATAAATCGCAGTGGCATCGAATGCTTGAACCACGAGGTTTTCCTTTTTCGAAAACGAAAGAACCTGCACAATGAAGGACTCGACATTCTTGATACAACCATGGGCACCAACAATGAGTATCATCGTTTCGAACCTCTCAACATCTTATTGCCCTTCAAACCAGTTTCTCCGATCTGTTCCTTGATGTTCATCGCCACAGCCTTCCCTATGGTCTTTATCTTTGCCAGTCGTTCAACCGGAACAGTCCGTAAATCATTGACTGTTTTAAATCCTTCACGATACAAGGCACGGGCACGTACCCTGCCGATACCCTTTAATATCACCAGGTTCAGCAACTCCTCTTTGCAGCCATTTTGAACCCGAACAAGTAGATCACCAACCTCTGAGACGGTGGTGAAATTGTACATCCGGGCAAACTCCCTGGTTGCATGCAAGAGCCATTCTGCCATCTCAACGATGTTGTGAACATCCCCTGGCCAAATATTATACTGAGCAATGAGAGCATCATATGGTTTTTCTTCAATCCAGTCTTGCAGAAGAAACGCGGTTTTCAAATCACTTAAAAACCATTCATACTCATCACTCGACGTCTCGGGGATATCAAGAAGGAGTTGGTGTTTTACAACATCTGCTTTTTCCTCAACCCAGGAATCAGACCCACGGAGATAAAGGGACCGGACATCCGGCGTCGAACAAACCGCATGCAAGAACGAAAGTGAGGTGGTATCCCTGGTATTGGACCGTTCCAAGGCTGTTTTCAACTTGATCGCTGATAAAGGATCGATGTACAGGGATGACGTCCTGCTCCCAAACAGGGTGGAAATATACTCTGTATACGCCTGTTCGATGAGTTGATTCTCTAGAAGAAACTCCACGGCGGTATCAACCTCTTTCTTGATCGTATACTCATCGGTCTGATACGCATAAAAAGTGCTTCTAATGAACCGGTACATGTCCTCCGAAGTACGGACAAATCGTGTCGTAACCGCGGAGAGAAGATGCATACGTAACGCGGATTGACTGCCTAATTTCGAATAAATCGGTTCGGTGTCTGCTAAGATATAATTATAAAAGATCTGATCCCGTTGGTTAGAATCTTTCGCTATGGTGATCGCATCGCCCACCGTATCGAATCGGGGTCGTCCCGCTCGACCAGCCTGCTGTTTATACTCAAGGATCGGTAACGGAGACATCCCGAAATTTTCATCATACCGCCACAGGTCACGGATAATCACCCGACGAGCCGGGATGTTAACCCCTGCCGCAAGCGTCGGAGTCGCGACGATACATTTAATCAGATGATTCTTAAAACCTTGCTCGACAAGACGCCGCTGAGTACTTTCCAGACCAGCATGATGGAACGCCACACCAGACTCCACACTGCTTATCAAGGATTGTTCCTTACTGATTATCTCCAGTTGCTCATGCTTCATTGAACCGACTAATTTTTTCAAGGCTTTTTTATCAGTCTCGGAAAGCAGACCGGCGACCACCCCAGATAAACGATTCGCTAGGGAGACCGTGGACTTCCGATTATTCACAAAAACCAATGTCTGCCCACCATCTCGAATGGATTCTTCCACCAACAACTCCAAAGCCTGTTTCGAATCACCAGATAGCTTCCTTACCGAGCCATCACTGTATTTTATCGTATTATGAAAAAACACACCTTCCTTAAGCACCACGGGTCGCCAGTCCGATTGAATGAGTTTTCCACCCAGCCAGTCAGCAAGCTCCACCGCATTTTTTATGGTCGCGGAAAGGGCAATGAGTTGTGTCGCGGGATTAAGTGCTTTTATCTGAGCAATAATCACCTCCAGAGTAGGACCCCGGGTAGGATCATGAATGAGATGCAGCTCATCAATGACCAAAACCTTGATTTTATCAAGCCAGTGCAATCCATGCCGAAGAAGGGAATCAGCTTTCTCAGAGGTACAGACGATGATATCATACTTAGACAGACGGACGTCAGATTCATTCAAATCACCCGTGGAAATACCTACTTTAAAGCCAAGTGATTCAAAAGCCTGCAACTCTTCGTATTTCTCCCGAGCAAGCGCTCGAAGCGGAACAATATAAAACGCTTTCCCACCCTCATTTATCAACCGCTGCACGATCGCAAGGTACGCCACAAGGCTTTTACCCGCAGCTGTTGGGATTGATAGAACAAGATGTTCCCCTTTCAAAGCAAAGGGAAGAGCCTGAGCCTGAGGAGGATACAGTTCTGTTATTCCCTGATGTTGTAAAATCTCCTGAATTCTTTGGTCCAATTCGATGTGTTCAACCTTCATACCTAATCACGCAATAGGGAAAGAACTTAATAAAGAAACATGTTATTCCTTTATTCAAACATTGTGGTGATTCTATGGGCCGAAGACAAACAATGATGGAAAAATATAAGATACAAATGAAAGCTTACCGGAAAAAAAGAATGAAAAGTGATAGTACACCCTATTTACCGCCAGATGGCCTTGTCTATGTCATTGATTCATTAAACCCTGGGAAAAAAATCCCAGTCCAAGTCATAAAAACCCGGGTTAGAAGCCAACGCCAAGTCATTGAAAGCATCGCATGCCCCGAATGTAAAAACGAGATGCTCTGGGATGACAATTGGGAAGCATTCACCTGTACCAAACATGGGAAAAAAGCAATCTATGAACTCGTGGTAACATAACAAAAAAGTCAGGTATAAGTATACCTTTTCCTATAACGGGGATGTGAATAGCTATGGTTGAAGAAAAAATAGGAATCGTAGAGCATTTCTTCACACACATCAGCGTAGCAGCAATAAAAATCACCGATGGAGAGCTTACAATTGGAGATATCGTTCATTTCGTCGGAGCACACACCGACTTCACACAACCTATCGACCGGATGGAAATCAACCGAGCCCCAGTTCAAATCGTAAAAGCAGGGGATGCGATAGGGATCAAAGTAAAAGACAAGGTTCGCGAACATGATATTGTCTATAAAATCCCAAAGGGTGAAACAGCATGAAAGAAATGGCAGAAGTACGAGAGTTAAAAGTAGGTCGATATGTTTTAATCGATGAAGAACCCTGTAAAATTATGAGCATCTCAACCTCAAAACCAGGGAAGCATGGTGAGGCAAAAGCGAGAATCGACGCGGTCGGTATCTTTGATGAACAAAAACGCAGCGTCGTCCATCCCGTGAAACATAAGGTCGGAGTACCCATTATCGACAAACGCAGTGCACAGATACTTGCCCTGATGGGCTCAGAAGTCGTACAACTGATGGACATGGAGACCTATGAGACCTTCGAGATGCCCATACCAGAAGACCTCAAAGGTCAACTTGAACCAGGTAAAGAAATCCTGTACCTGCAGGCAATGGGGAAACGGAAAATCACCAGGGTATAGAATTTTATTTAACAGGTCGACAGGTTTCGGTCATTATGGAGTTCCCCGATTATTTTGCAGATGCAGAAGCAAGTTTTGACAACGCGACATTTATCCTTTTTGGTGTTCCCTTCGAAAAAACCTCCTCGTTTCGCCATGGGGCAGACAAAGCCCCTTTCGAGATACGACAAGCCAGCTGGAATTTCGAACGATATGACCTTCGAACAGGTAGCAATTTCGAGCAAATTAAAATCCATGATTACGGAAATCTTGAGGTTGAAAAATTAACCTCAAAAGAAGTCTTTGGAGCGACAAAGGCATTTACCGCAAGTTTGCTAACAAAAAATAAAACACCGATTGCGCTGGGTGGAGATCATTCCATCACCCCAGGCATCGTCTCCGCATTCCCAAAAGACATCGGTGTCATCTCACTTGACGCCCATATGGATTTCCGTCAGCAATACAAAAACGATATCCACAACCATGCTTGCGTCATCCGTCGAATAGCAGATCATATCCCTGTAGAGAACATCGCAGTCTTAGGCATCCGATCCGCTGAAAAAGAGGAATATGACCAGGCCAACGAACAAAAACTCTTCTTCCGTGATGCCTTCACCATACACAAAGATGGATTAAACAACATCATCAAAGAAACAAAAACACATCTTAAGGGGAAAAAAATCTACCTTACCTTAGATATCGATGTCGTCGACCCAGCTTATGCACCAGGGACCAGCACGCCAGAGCCATTTGGTTTAACCCCCCTACAAATCATTGAAATCATCGAAGCGTTTTCCTCCCAGCTCATCGGCTGTGACCTTGTCGAGGTCTGCCCACCGTACGATCATGGTCAAACCGCAGTCCTTGCAGCAAAACTAGTGCAGACAAGTATCAGTTGGATATGGAGACATCACCAGGCTTAAGTTAATATATGTCAATACCATTCAGCTCGCACATGCAAAAGGAAAAAATCGCTCTTATCGCGCTAGTACTCATCGTCATTTCAGCACTTTCTGTTTTTCTCATAGCAGTGAACACGGATATCTTTGAAAACCTCTTTGAGGAGACCCCCGTCATCTCAGAGGGTGATTGCGCTGATGTTAACTACATCGGCAGGTATGCATCGAACAACACGATTTTCGATTCATCGTACAACAACACAGACAATAAAACAGGTGCAGTACCATTAGAAATATTCGCAAGTTTTGACGAAAATGAAACCAGCCCAAAAACAGGGTATTCCCAAGGAATGATCCAAGGATTCATGGAAGGGCTCATCGGGATGCAAGAAGGTCAAACAAAGACCATCGGTCCAATCCCGCCTGAGAAAGCCTATGGAGTGAATAAATTCTCTGTTGGATCTATTTTTACAACCCAATACCTCGCCTTTGGGATAAACCAGACGGTTGAAGTAACAAAATATACAAGCGAAAATCTCAGTGTTAAATGGATACAGATGGAGGATTTCGGTCCTTTTACCATGCCGCAGTTCTACATCAACAACCTGAACAGTTTGAATGAATCAGAGATGGTTGTGTATCCCCCACCCTACAGCATCTGGGAGAATTCTACGTTTATTGAGAATATCACAGATACTCATGTGATGGTGAGAACAACCCCAACGAAAAGTACCAATCTGTCCGATACCATCAAAGACGTTCAATATGGAGAAAAACAAATGCTGATCTTCCCAAATGAAACCGTTGCCACCTGGAACGAAACGTCCATCACGGTGGAATGCTCACCTATCGTTGGGAAGAATTACACCTTCCAAACACCCTACTACACAGGGATGATAAACGTAACGGTCGCAATAAATAGTATCATCGGTGATAAGATTAATGTGACGGTCACCAACGATCAAAACTCAGAGCCTCAAAATCTTGAGGTCTACCGCATCCTTACCTTCAACAGGACCTACTCCTTACCTCGCTACTACGACAATATCCCAGCCATGTACATCTCATACATCTATGGAGAAGACATTGAGAGAGCCGGATACAGTTTAAGTCCACTTGCCGGAGAAACACTACTCTTTGAAGTCACCGTTGAAAAAGTCTATAAAACGTCTCAGGGGACAAACTGAAGTTTAATCTCCCGCTCTAAGAGTTGTAAAAACTCTTCTTCCTTTCCTTTTGGAATCGTCGCACCCGCAGCAATGTTATGCCCACCACCGATTCCATGCAACTCTTTTGCCGCACGGGTGAGAGCCACCGCAAGATCCAACCCACGGTCAACCAAACTTTGCGCGGCACGGGCAGACACTTTCACCTCACCATTCTCTGTCAGAGCAAATCCGATAAGAGGAAGCTCTTTATCAACCTCCTCTGTGTTAAGCAGCATATTCGTCACAATCCCAATAATTGTATCCCGAATCCCATCACCAGCATGGAAATACTGCAGATACGTGCGTTTCTGTATTTTTTCTTCCCGGGCAAACTGCAACCCTTCGACAAGATTCTGCCGATGACCGGAGAGTAGATTTAATGCTTCCTTTAACCATTTTCCCCGATCCCCCAGACACACCTGAAGACCGACCTCGTACTGACCATACCGGGCGGTAGAATTCAGCAGAGTCGCAAATTCCTTTGCCTCATGCAACTCTGTACCAGGCTGCTCCTTACACAGAATGTAGTTTTCCCCTAATACTCGTGAAGCCACCTGATACCCAAAACCCTTCGAAAGAAGCATCTGGATGATTGCTGACACAATCTTCCGTTTCTCCTCTTTCTCAAGATCAACCCAAGACCGCCAGGCATCATCATGCTTTAATTCAATCTGAAGCTCCTGTAAAAACGCAACACAGGCATCCTCCCGACCACTCATACCGGGGATAAGAGGATCACTTGCATACTGTAGCAGTTTTGCCAGTGGTCGTGTTTCTTTGCCAAAATACCGGATATCTTTCATGGCATGAAGAACACCAACCTCTACGCCATCCTTCACAATCTCTGTGTTCATCCCCCGAAGCTCACAGAACCGTCTATCCTGAAGATCACCAATGGCACCAACGATTGCAAGACTTGAGAGATCCTTGTTTTTCTGACTGATTGCTTTTGAAACCAGATAGGTTGCCCCAGCACCACTCAACTCAAATGAACCATCCCTACCGAACAGATGTGGGTTGAAATGAAAAGAGGCATCTGAGTCAGGGGGGCATTCATGATGATCCGTGATTATTTTTCGTATCTCCGGGTACTGCGTGCTAATACCACTTCCCAGATCTGTAAACCAGACAAGCTCATGATTATCAGAAAGCAGTTTATTAATGACAACCTCATCAAGCTGCTTTACGCATTCAAGAGTATAATCTTTCCCCAATCTCTTGAGTGTCGCAGAGGCGATTGCACCGGCAGTGATACCATCAGCATCGATATGTGTTACCACATGAATCTGCGTTGAATTACGTATGATATTTGCTACCTCATTTGCTCGTCGAATCAAGGAGTTTACCCCCCGAAAAGGAGAATAGGCGAGGTGTATGATTAGCCTTTTGGTTTGATACGAATTGATTTTTTATATAAAAGGTCCTTGATATAATTTCACAAGCCACATGAAGGAAAATAAGAAAAAT
>CAZLDE010000074.1:0-7822 GCA_964558215.1 uncultured Thermoplasmatales archaeon | reverse complement strand
GTGACAAATCTCTATGTCAATACAACACTTCTCAGCGGGGATCATCTCCTACGTCTTGTTGGCCCACAAGCTGTAAACAAAGACTTTACGTTTATGAAATAAATAAAAAAATAAAAAAAAAGATAATAACAAGAGGTAAAATGGAAGGAGTAAAATCCATCATTCTAGAGCGGAAAGGAGAAAAAGATGGATTTGCAGAACGATTCGGAAAAGTCATCCCAAATGGATCCTTAATCTTCATTGAAGGAAAAGAAGGCACAGGGAAAAGCATTTTCTGCCAACGGTTCTGTTATAGTCTATTAAAAAACGATTGCACCTGCTCCTATGTTTCTACGCAGTTTACCATAAAAAGTTTTCTGCGACAAACAGCCTCTGTCGGCTATGACGTCAGAAAATATCTCATGGCAGGAAAACTACTGTTCATCTCAACAGAAGTAACCCTTGCAGAGACGCTCCCACGCAAAACATTCCTGGAAGGATTAATCACAGGAAGGAAACTGTTTGACCCTGAAATCATTTTTATCGACTCACTATCAACGTTACTCAAAGATAGCCTCAACAATGACAACCTCATCGATCTTACGAGTTTTTTCAACCGACTCACGGGATGCGGGAAAATCATTTTCGTCACAGCAAATCCCACGGAATGGCCTGAGGATATCCACAACCGGTTTCGGATGATGACCACGATTCACTTTCGAACATCTCGGGAGACAGCTCCAGGCATCGGCATCGTCTATAACATCTACCTTGAGAAATTTAACGGCGCCAGATATAAATATGACCCAGTCACCAGATTCTCCGTAAGACCGAGCGTTGGTCTGACCATCGAATCCAGCGGCGTCGCATTCTAAGGAGGGGAACGGCATGACTCAGATGGAGAAAAAAGAGGAAGAAAAAATCATAAAAGAAAACCCTCATCTCCAAGACTATCTTAACGAGATACGAAGTAAAATGGAGCCGCCTGTTTTCTACAGCAAATTACCCCGTGACCTCAAGGAGGAGAAATATCCAAATATCATTTATCCGACAAAAGGCTCCGTGTTCATCCATATCTTCCGAACAAAAGACATGGAAGGAAAAGAGTATCATGCCATAGAACCCTGTCTCAACGATAAGGAAAAAATAAAACGTGACATGTTGCTTGATCTCCTCTATGAGAAAGCACCGTCCTGGAAAACGGTAAAAACAGATGATGAACTCAAAGACGCTATCCGTGCATTGATGGATAAACTGACAATCATCGATGAACGATCAGCGGGAAACCCAAAAGTGATAGGCGGCAAACTACGAGTCACCTCAGTAGAGAAAAAAAGCATCGAATACGATATCACAAAGAATATCATTGGAGGTGGCCCTCTTGAACCTTTCATGAGAGATCCCTATCTTGAGGATATCCACATCATCACCGGGGAAAACGTTCACCTTATCCATAAGATATTCGAAATGATAAAAACAAATATTTTTATCGACAAAGCCTGGGCGAACACATTTTCCCAAGAGTTCAGTGAGAAAATAGGTAGTCCTGTTAGTGAAGGACAACCAATCGCAGATGGAACCCTGCCAGATGGGAGCAGAGTGAATATCATCCATAGTAAAGACGTTAGTTTGAAAGGACCGACCATGACGATCCGGAAGTTCAGCGAAACACCAATCAGCGTGACTCAGCTAATCAATTGGGGGACGTTTGACTGCGGTGTTGCAGCCTATCTCTGGCTCTGCCTTCAATACGGGAGAAGCTTGTTTGTCTGCGGGGAAACCGCATCTGGTAAAACCACGACAGCCAACGCGATCATCCCTTTTATCCCCCCGGAGAAGAAGATTTTCTCTGTGGAAAACACTCCTGAAGTTCAGGTCCCTCATGCGGTCTGGCAGCAGTTATTGACAAAATCCACAGGTCCTAAAGAAGGACATATCGAACTAGAAGACCTGCTTCGCGCAGGTCTTCGATCGCGGCCGGATTATATCATACCAGGTGAAACCAGAGGAATCGAGGGACGGGTCGTTTTTCAGGCGATGCAGACCGGCCATCCGGTTATTACCACGTTTCATGCAGGAAGCGTTACCAAGGTCATCCAGCGTTTCACCGGTCATCCCATCAACATCCCAAAACCATTCATGGACAACCTCGACGTCGTATTAATCCAGATGGCAGTTGAACGGAAAGGAAAACGCATTCGACGGGTGTTATCCGTTGATGAGGTCGAAGGGTATAACAAAGAAGTCGATGGCATCATGTCCCGTAAAGCCTTCGAATGGAACCCAGTAGACGATACCCAGACATTCAAAGCAAATAGAAATAGTTACATTTTAGAATCAAGGATTGCGAAAATGGCAGGGTTAACCGACCCTATGACGATCTATGAGGAATTTGACCGTAGGAAGTATATCCTGGAGCGGATGATACAAGAGAAAATCTTTGATTATTATGAGGTCGTACAATTCATTTGGACCTTCTATAGAGAGGGTGAAAAAGCCTTACCAATAACGATCTAAGAGGATTTGAAAAAGACATGAGAACGAATGATGCAAAAAAGAACCTATTATTCCATGAGGTGGGTTGAAACATGTCACAGATGCAAAAAGAAGAGGTAGACCAGCTTCTTTCAGAGAATCAACATCTCAAAGAATATCTTGAATCCCTTAGACAAAAGATGTCAGTGCCCATCTTTTACACTAAAGTCCCCCGTGAAGTCAGAGATGAATCCTACCCAAACTTCATCTACCCGACAAAAGGGGTCGTGTTTATCCACATCTATCGAACGCAGGATATGGATGAGGTCGAATATCATGTCATCGAGCCGCTCGTCGACGACATTTTAGAAGAAAAACTTGACTTGATTCTGAAGCTCATCGTCAAGAAAGCCCCAGAAAAGAAAAGTGTCCTTACTGATGATGACATGCGTGAGGTGCTCAAAGAGCTCCTTGATGAAATAGCAGTAGTTGACGAGAAAGCAAAGAAACTTGAGGCGCCAAAAAAGAAAGGAAAAGCAATACGACAAGAAAAGGTGAAAGTCACCTCATTTCAAAAGAACGTTTTACAGTACAACATCGTCAAAAACCTGGTTGGTGGGGGTCCTCTTGAAGCGTTCATGAGAGACCCATACCTTGAGGATATCCATTTTGTCGCAAACGAGAAAATCCACCTGATTCACAAGATCTTCGGGATGATTAAGACAAATGTCATCGTCGGAGAGAAAGAAGCCCCAGTGTTTACTAAAGCAATCAGTGAGAAGATGGGGGCACCGGTCAGCGAGGGGCGACCGATCGTCGATGGCGTTCTCCCCGATGGGAGTAGAGGCAATATCATCTATAGTTCCGCAGTCAGCATCAAAGGACCAAGCATGACGATCCGACGGTTCACCGAAACACCGATTAGCGTGACACAGCTGATTAAATGGGGGACACTCAGCTCAAGTATCGCGGCGTACCTCTGGCTCTGCCTGCAGTATGGCCGGAGTTTTTTCATCTGCGGTGGGACTGCTTGTGGGAAGACAACGACGATGAATTCGATTATCCCGTTTGTTCCCCCTCAGAAAAAGATTTACACCGCAGAAGGAACCCCGGAGCTTCAGGTTCCTCATACGGTCTGGCAACGGCTTTTGACAAAGACCACAGGCCCAAAAGAAGGACAGGTCGATCTCTTTGACCTTTTAAAGGCAGCGTTGCGGTCCCGGCCTGATTATATCATCCCTGGTGAAGTCAGAGGCGCTGAGGGAAACATTGTCTTTCAGGCGATGCAAACAGGCCATCCCTGTATGACCACGTTTCATGCAGGAAGCATCACCCAAGTCATCCAGCGGTTCACTGGTGATCCGATCAATGTGCCAAAGACGTTTATGGACAACCTTGATTTCGTCGTCATCCAGCTTGCCATCGAACGTGACGGAAAAATGATCCGACGATGCACCGCGATTGATGAAATAGAAGGATACAACAGGGAGGTCGATGGGATCATGTCACGGACTGCGTTCACCTGGAAGTCCGATGAGGACATCCATGTCTTTAAGGCAAACAGGAACAGCTATATCCTCGAAGAAAAAATCGCAAAAAACGCAGGATACTCTGATACCGCCAAAATCTATGACGAGCATGAGAAACGAAAACATATCCTGGACCGGATGGTCGAAGAAGACATCATGGATTACTATGAGGTGGTCCAATGCATCTGGGGGTACTACAGAGAGGGGGACAAAGGTCTTCCTATATCAGTGTGAGGGGTAATGGTAAAAGAAGAAACAAAGACAGAGAAGAGAACAAAAAAAGCGAAAAAGGATAAAAAAGATAGCTTAAAAGAAGTCAAGATAGCGTATCGCAGCCTTGAAGATCGGAAGAAATTCATCAGATCCATCTTCGTTCCCCTGCTTTTCCTTGGAATTCTTGTCATGTGTCTACCGTTTCTCCTTCAGATGTTTGTGCCTGTTGATCTGCAGTACAATCCTATGACGTTTTTTATCGCCGGAATCATCCCAATCATCCTGGGGGTGTTCTATCCTTACATCAGTTGGAAGAACAAGGAATCAGACATCAATGGGAAAATGCATTTTTTCATCACTCATATCAGGGTGCTGGCGATTTCTGATCTCAGTTTAAAAGACATTATCAATGTATTAGGTGGGAATAAAGCCTATAAAAGCCTTGGGGAGGAGCTGCGTAAGATCAGCGTCCTTGCTGATCAATGGCGGGTCCCTGTCTCAAAGACGTTTCGGTTCGTTGGTGAACGGACACCAAGCAAGATCCTGCGTGATTTCCTTGATCGATTCTCCCAGAGCCTTGACAGTGGTGTGGAGCATCGGGAGTTCATTGAACACGAACAGGATGCGGTCCTGCAAGAATATAAGACGATCTATGAAGCAAGCAACGAAAACATCGTCATTCTCAGCGAGGTGTATGTCAGTTTGCTCATCGCAATTATCTTTGTGATGTCCCTAGGCATTGTCCTGCCAATGGTGATGGGGACCCGAGACATGGGGACTTTTATCTACGTCGCTTCGTTCATGATGCTTGCCTCTGAAGGAATGCTTCTGTACTTATTGCGTTCCATGATCCCCCCTGACGAGATGTGGCATTGCACCGGTGAAAAAGGAGACGTTGAG
This sequence comes from uncultured Thermoplasmatales archaeon, assembly GCA_964558215.1. Taxonomy (GTDB): domain Archaea; phylum Thermoplasmatota; class E2; order DHVEG-1; family DHVEG-1; genus SM1-50. The sequence continues at coordinate 2,726 of CAZLDE010000074.1, read as the reverse complement.
CTGTCTCTCCTCCATACCTTCAAAAGAACCCTTGCCCTCTCAGTCATCCTCCTCAGCCTGCTTTTAATCTCAAAATATTATCTCACTCTCCCGGTTTTATCCATCATCCCAACAGAGATACTTGTTGCAGCTGGGCTGACCCCACTGTTCATCCCAGGGATAAAAACACTCCGAGAAGAGGAGCATATCTCACGAAAAGAACGTAATTTCATGGGCTTCCTCCCCGCGTTAGGCTCGATTTCAACCATGCGTGGAGGAAAGATAAACGACTCCGTCTACTACCTTAGCGAGAAAGACTATGGGGTTCTGACCAAGCATATCAGAGACCTCTATCGGCGCCTCCGGACCAGAATTAGTGATGATGACGCCTGGGAATGGTTCGGGGTGGATACAGGCAGTAACTACATCCAGAGGTCCTGTGAGATGTTCAGGCAAGCGACCTCGGCAGCAGCAAACCCTCGTACAGTCTCACGGATGATCTCAGAGAACATCCGAAAGATACGGGACCTACGGGTCAAGAAACTTGCAATCGTACGGACGACCTCAGCGATGCTTGCAGGAATCACCTTTGGGATAGCATTTTCTATTTACATCTCTTTTATCGTCGCTCGACATCTCAATGGAATTCTCATCAGCAGTAACGCAGGTCGTCCCTTTGAAGGGACCCAGATTGATGTCGGAGCTATCCTTTCCACGGTCCCACCTGAGGTATTTACACAGAATTTCTATCTAATCTTTATGGTGCTCCTTGCCCATTCGTTCCTCATGGGTCTGACGATACGGTCCCTCCGAGGCAGCCACATCCTGGTCAGTCTTTGTTATTTTGTCCCATTCGCATGGATTGTCGCAATCACCTCAGCAGCCGTCGATATCGGGCTACGTGGGTATCTTGGGATGTAGTAACACCAAAAAAAGTATCTTTTTTTCTCTTATGGTTGCAAATCCACGATTGTGCGGGATAACGCACTTGGCGTTGTAAAACCAATAATCCCCCGTATCCCATGCTCTGGATAGATCTCTCCGCTTATTTCAGTACGAGTCCCTATCCCAGAGAAACAGGCATCGGTATTCACAAGGATGACAATCATGTCCTCATCATTTATCAATGGGTTGGTGGCATTGCAGGACCCGTCAATATCCCGTACGACAATAATACCATACTGAGCCGACGTCAGATTACTCGCATTCAGTGTGTTAAAAAGCCCATTCGTTACTGAACTACGAAAACAGGCACTTGAATAATTCAATATGACTTTTGTCGTGGAATCACTCAGGGTAAGCAACCCATAAGTCAGATCAATGCTCTCAGATGCTGCGGTAGGTGTTACAAAAATCGCAAGTTGCGTGATAGAGGAGTTTATCACATACCCACTCACCTGAGTGACCTTCAACCCACTGGAGATATCCTTAATGGTCTCTTCCGTTGTTCTTACTGCCTGCTGTTGCAGACTGTTCATGGTCTGTATCATCACAGAAGCCGTAATCCCAGCAATAAGAATCATAGCGATAAAGATAATCAATGCACCAATACCCATATCCGCATCCAGATTGGTTTTTAATCCCTTCAACAACATTGAACCCGTTCTTACCCCTCACTTAGTTGACATGGGCGTTAAGAGTTACTCCCACCATTTAAACAGAAACACAAAACAGCATAAAAATCTATGGGTTTTGGTAAGTATCAATCGGTGTATTGGAAAAACATAATATGAAAAACGAAAAAAAAAGATAGGTGGGTGATGTTTTTTCACCCGATGTATTCAGTCTTGTTTTGCCTAATACAGATCGTAGACTACTTCAGACAACGACGAAGGCACCCGGAATGAAAACGTTGCTGATGCACCCTGTTCTGGTGTCACTAAACCAGTGATCGTGCTTCGTGGAGTAAGACCACTATTTGTGGTGAAAATTAGTGATGTGTTTATACAAAGCATCACGACATCCCCACGGTTGATAACGGGATTTGTGTCTGTTAGCGATTCATCCGCATCCTGTAATACAAGGATTCCAAATGTAGCTGCACTGATATTCCAGCAGTCTGTTGCGTCAAAAACATCTGGTTCAGAATCATCAACAATATGAGTAAAATCACCAGCGCCATAGGTAAGTATTGTCTTTGTTACTCCATCTGAGATTTCAACAAATGCATTACTCAGATCGATATCCCCAGACCCTGCATGAGGTCGAACGACGAGGACCATTTGTGTGATGACACCAGCATCATTCGCACCTTCGATATCAATGATTTGAAGTCCGGATGATACCTCACGTATCGTTTCTTGTCCAGTCTGCATCGCCTGGATTTCTAAGCGATTTGCGGTTTGAATCAACACTGAGGCAGCGATACCAGCGACCAGTACGACTGCAATAAAGATGATCATCGCACCAATACCCATGTCACCAAGATCATTTTCCTTTAATATCCTACTTAACTTTTTCATTTTTTTCATCCTCCTCTAATACAAGGCATAAACATTCTTTGATGCTGGATATGATGCAGGCGTTGTGAATGCAAAGACCCCAGCCGCACCTTCCTCAGGTTGAATGACACCCCAGATATCTTTTCTTGTTTCAAGACCCGCACCAAAGACCTCTGTAAGGTTAACGGTAAGCATCACCTTACCTCCTTTTTTAATAACAGGTGTTAATTGTGATGTTGAATTCTTGGGATCTTCCAAGACAATAATCCCAAAGGTTTGATTTGTCAGATCTGCATAATTACTTGC
>CAZLDE010000073.1:0-7919 GCA_964558215.1 uncultured Thermoplasmatales archaeon | reverse complement strand
ATGTTCTTCTATCTGAAATTTATGGAGAAATCAGAAAAGTGCAAAAGTCTTGTTATTACAAAAAAATTTAAGAGAAAAAGTGGATAAATTACTCAGATCCTGTCCTCTCCCTAATTCTATCACTCAAATATAGCTGCTTGTGATTCTAAATGATGAGAAAACTTCTTATATCCTATGCAAAATATACAACAATGGGGGAAAATATCTTATGCGGAAACAACATATAAAGGAAGGAATAATATCTGTAGGTATAATATTATCAATCGTCATGCTTCTCTCACCAGGTAGTATTGGGTATACTTTGAGTAATACTAGAACACAAAATCATCAAAGACAATCCTATGCGTCTGAATCATTAGACCTAGCATGCACTTGTTCTCAAGAAAATGATATCCACGTTCTAATGAATGATGGTTCAGGTGTCTTTGTTGATTACACCGTACTCCCTATTGGAGCGATTCCCTATGGTATTGCAACAGGTGATTTTAACAACGATATGGCACTTGATCTTGTCGCAACAAACACTGATGATGATTGCATTAGTGTCGTATTAGGAAATGGGGATGGAAGATTTGGAAACCAAAGGGAATACCCCGTAGGATCTCTCCCTTTTGACGTTGTGACAGCTGATATGAATAATGATCATAACCTAGATATTCTGGTTTCAAGCCTTGAAGGTATGTTCATCTCTGTTTTTTTAGGGAATGGTACAGGTTATTTCGGAGATCGAATTGATACCTTTCTGCCGGTTCCTGCCAACCTGGCAACGGGGGATTTAGATGAAGATGGAAATCTGGACGTGGTAGTAACAGCTGTGTACCGTTCAATTATTTCAGTATTTTTTGGTGTGGGAGATGGAACGTTTACAAACCAGCTTGATCTAAGTATCGAAGGATCTTCATTTGGAATTATTCTTGAGGATTTAGATAATGATGCTCATCTTGATATCATAACAGCAAATGTAGATTTTGATGTCATCGACATATTCTTCGGAGAGGGGGATGGTACATTCTCTACCGTACAAACCTACGGAGTTGGAAATGGGCCTGCTGAAATCACCTCTGGAGATTTCAATATGGATAATACGCTTGATCTTGCAGTGACAAACACTCAGAGTGACGATATCACTGTTCTCTATGGGGATGGAGATGGAGGGTTCTGGATCCAGTTGGACTACCCAGTTGGCGACACCCCGGTTGGTATTGTGTCAGGTGATTTCAATGGAGATGAGATCCTTGATCTCGCAAATGTTAATTTGTATAGTCATTCAATAACTGTTCTTTTTGGAGATGATTATGGATTTTTCATAAATCAAGAGAATTATCTCATAGGCTACTGTCCTTGGGGCATTGTGGCTGGTAATTTTGATTATGGTAATCGTCCACCTGAAACACCTATGATTAATGGCCCTGCGAAAGGGAAAATTAAAACCACGTACGATTACACATTTAGTGCAAACGATTTCAATGATGATTCTTTATATTATTTTATCGAATGGGGAGACGGATTTGTTGAGGAATGGATTGGTCCATATTCCTCAGGTGAACCATTTACAATTTCTCATACTTGGACTAAGAAAAACACGTATGTCATTAAAGCAAAGGTAAAGGATAGCTACAATATGGAAAGCGATTGGGGGATTCTTGAGATTACAATGCCTTATTCCTATACAGCATCATTCTTTCAGCTCTGGATGAAACTTTTTGAGCGATTCCCCGATATTTTCCCGATATTCAGATACTTCCTCGGATATCAATAATAGTGATAACACCTATCGAACGATGTCTTGCGACATAAACCGTTTTTTAATAGGAAGACAAATAAATAAATAATAAATAATAAAAAAAAACGATAAGATTAGTTACTCAGATTTTTATTCTTCTGCTTTTAAAACCAGTTCTTGTTCCACATCTTGTATTTCTCTTTATATTCAGAGTAATACTTATGCCATACTGTTCGCTTCAGTTCCTGTTTTTTTCAGCAGATAGTGTTTGCTTTATCATAGTATCCCTGAAATAATGCGATGTTCTCTTTGATAAAAATGGGACAGGGTTTTATATTTAGATGTTTAGTGTGACCTTGGGAGATGTTTGCTAGTTTAGTTTCTACGCGGTTATATTGATGGTTTATTTGAATCTTTTAGGCCTTTTACTTTCCCAAGCGAGGAGCCGTCTAGAAGGTAGAGGTCTGTATTATCGACGTCTATTAGGGATTTGAACGGTCCAAGAAGCTCATCTTGATTCACCGCGGTCCCACCGCATAAGGCATTGAACGCTGGTATGAGCAGTATTTGCGATGTCGGTGAATTTGGGTATTTTTCTTTTAATACATTATAACGGGGTGGTCCTCGGAGCCAACATTGTTCAAATGTTCGGTATCCGAGGCGATCCATCAGCATGACCGTCGGATGGGAATGCCCGATAATCACCTGATCACAATTCATGACCTCGACAGATGGTTTTCGATGACCATGGGTAAAACCGATGCCCTCAAAGACATATCCATCAGAGGGATGCAGCTGGATACCTGATGAGAGGAACCGATCTATATTCCCATCATGGTTTCCCGGCAGCACGTGCAGCGTGCTGTATGATTGAATCGTGGTAAGAAAGTTTTTCACATCGGTTCGCTCTTGAAAAGTGGATGAAGGAATGGTGTGTTTGATGTCCCCAAGTAGAATAATATCCTTGATATCGTTTTTTGTGATAATGGAAACTAGGCGTTCCTCCATTATCTTGGTCTGAGATGGAACCTGTAAACCATTTTCTCGTAATTCACTTTCGATACCGATATGAAGATCTGCGACGATTAGAAGCTTTTTTTCCTTCAGCAGAAGAGCAGGTTCATCGATGAGTGGTTGAAGTGTTAATTGCATTCGTTACCCCAAAGGAAAAATACTTTTCACATCAATAATGGAGAAGATGATATTAAGGAATAAAAGCAGATACAGGCCTGTAAAAATCCAGATGGATAAATCACCTGCTGCTTTCCAAACACCATTGCTGCCTTTTCCGAAGCCAAGGACGCGAAGAATGGAGTAAGAAAGAAGTTGTATGGGAATAGCAAGGATACAGAACCCAAAAATCCAGATGATTATTTCAATTCCCAGAAACACGCCGGTTGTTGATGAGAAACCTTGTGAAAGCAATGCGGTCAACGCACTGATTCCAAAGGTGGAATGTATTTCAACATCAACTAATAACAATGCAGCTACCAAGATGATGATATGAAAAACAAGTGCGTACCGTTTCATCTTTTCATCTTTTTCTAAGTTGACAGCAGGTCGTTTGAAAAATCGGATATAGAAAAAGACACCTAAGGCGGCAACCCAGATAAGAATCATCTCATAGGGAAACCGAGTCCCATCCCCGCTGTCTTGTGCCTGAGGGGTATAGAAGTGGTCTCCTAGGAAGGCGACTGTACACTCCCCCTGTAATGTAGGTCCTGAAGAAGCAGAAAAATTTGTGATATCAAGAGTGGTAAAGCGAACGAAACCAAAGGATGAAAACTGTTGTGCTGACTCATCAATCGTGATAGTATCATTGGTATGTAGGTATACGATTGCACCATTCGCAGCAAACGATGCGGTCCGAATGAAGGTATCAAGTTGGTTAAGGTCCTCTAAAAAACCTGATGGTATGACATCCCTCAAATTCTCTTGGAGGGACTCCGATACCTCTTCGATTAACTGTGTGATGATGATATCATCAGGGTCTGCAGCAGAGATTGAAAGACTCACATTGATTTCCTCAGAGGCATCATTCAGAGGAACAAGGGACAGGGGAGGATGCTGGGTTATAGAAAAAGAGCTATCCTGAATGACGAGGTAATCGTTCGACGAGCCACCCTGCCAGCGTACCTTACCTGTTCGATCCTTCACCTCGAGTGTACTGGTATCTGATAGCGTTGTAAGCACCGCAAAGTTTCCCGAACATCCCATCTGAAGAGAGCCCTGTGCCGCTGTTGCTAGAAATCTTGTTGGTGTATCAGCAATCATCTCAAGTGTCACAAACGTGCTGGCTGCATAGGAGAAATCTCCGGAAACAGAGAAACGACCGTTCTGAACCCCAAGCAAGAAAAAGCCTTCTTCAGTGTTGATGTCTACATCAGAGTATTGTGTGAGATGGTCATAATACTGTACAATCAAATCATCTAGTGAGGATGCTGTCGAAATATTAACGTCTTCTGCCACAATCACAGACTCAAGGCGGGTAATGCTGTTTGCTCCAATGAGGGGGATTCCTTCCATTTCTTGGACAAGAGGTGAATCCAGAAACGGTTCCACCGGGTAGCCAGCACACTGTCCATGAACCACTGTTTTTCCGATAAAGTAGGCTTCCGAATCATTAGAAACTGCCCCTCTAAATTCATAAGAGGATGTTAATAAACCATTCGTAGTAGGGGATAAGACGAACATAAGAAGAAGGAGGATTGCCAGGAAGTATAATTTTTTCATCTGAACCGCTCATGACAAAGAAGTACTTAAAAGTTCTTTCAAGATGAAGTAAAGGCTTTTATGACCAGTGCCGATATCAGTTTTGAGGGATGAATCATGTGGGAAAAAAAGTCATCTGGGATGTTTGTGAAAAAAACCGAAAAAGCGGTTCGAAAGCTTGCTGATAAAAAGACAGAGTTGATTGAACACACAACGGATTGGATGAGGCGATATCAATACGCGGAATGGCCAAAAAACCCAGATAAATTGGAACAAGAGATGAAACAGAAAATTAAAACAGCTCTTTCAGAGGAGATGCAGAAGGAGCCTGCGTTCCTCGCATGGGTGTTGTTTCAAGTTGCTGGGGAGCTTGTCCGCCATCAGGAAGTCAAAGCAATCTGGGAATAAAACAAAAGTTTTTTTACCGTGTTTTTTTTAAAAAAAATCAGGGTGCTGAGAGATATTTCTTCAGAACGTTTGGTATCTCATCGATAATGTCAGTAGCAAGCAGGCCATAAGATTTCTTCAGGAACGCTTCGTTACCTGCTTCACCATTGAGGAAGGCAGCTACCCGCACCGCGTCAAATGGTCGTACTCCTTTTGAGAGCAATGCTCCCAGGATTCCAGCTAGGACGTCACCGGTTCCACCGACGGTCATCGCCTCGTTATGAACCTTATTTTGTTTTACAGAAAATCCATCACTCAGGATGTCAATGTACCCTTTCAAAAAGATGGTAGCACCAATCTTCTTTGCCCATTCTTTCACCATGGTAATCCTTAGGTCAAGGTCTTGAGAAAGGGCAATGCCTGTGAGTTTTTTAAATTCCCCGACATGCGGGGTGATTATCGTGGGAGTATCTTTAATAATAGAAAGATGTCTTCCGACAGGTTTAATCGCATCCGCATCAAGGACCAATGGTTTTTTCTCATGGAGTATGCGTTCAACGAGTGGGATGATTGCGTCTTCGGTTTCATTAGCTGCTCCAAGTCCCGGACCAAGAATGACCCCCGTGCATTTCCCCAGGAGTTCTTCGATAGAGGGGATGTCTTTTTTTGTAAGCATTTCATCATGAAGGTCTTTGACGATGAAGTTTGGTGAAAACGCAGCAACAGACGCCCAGGAGCGTTTGGGTGTAGCGATATAGACAAGGTCCACACCGGTTCGGAGAGCCGCCAGTCCGCTCAGAGCGGGGGCACCGATATATGGTCCACCGCCGATGATAAGGACGACACCGTTATCTCCTTTATGTGATTTCTTCGCTGGACGGGGATAATATATGGATAGTTCCCCTGGGCCGACATAGGTAAGTGCCTCTTGTGGGATCCCGATGTCCACGACATGGATTTTTCCACTGTTCTGATTATTCATCCCCTCTTTTGCATCATGGAAGGTGATGGTGTATTGAGGGGTAATTCCTGATGTTGAACCTAGTCCCGTGGGGACATCAACGGATACAATGATTTTTTTTTGGGACTTATTGATTAGTTTAACGATGGATGCATACGGTTCTTTGAGCTCACCAGTACGTCCGGTTCCAAGAAGGGAATCAATTATGACATCGTTATCGTCAAGAAGTCTAGGAACATCATGAAGGGATTGGTAGATCTTGACATCATAGGTCTGTAGTTTCTGGTAATTTCTTAAAGCAAGGTCTGTTTTTATCTCAGGTCCCACAAGAAAAACGCTCACCGTGTAGTATTGGGTAAGATAGCGTGCGGCGACAAAACCATCGCCACCATTATTGCCAGTTCCACAGAAGATGAGAATGTTTTTTTTCGTGTCCTTTACCGTGCTTCGTATGAAATCAGCGACACTTTTCCCTGCGTTTTCCATGAGCTGTATTGGTGGGACACCGAAGTACTCTGAGTTTCTATCCAACACCTTCATTTCTGCTTCTGAGATCATACCAAAAATGTTAAACGATTAGAACTCTATATATGCTTCGGAACCATACAAGGATTTGTTGTTTATGATGCCAGGTCGGATGAATAGCAGGCAACTTGCTCAGATGATGAAACGCTTCGGAATTAACGTAAAGAATATCGATAACGTGGAAAAGGTAATCATACAAACAGATACGAAAGAATACGTGTTTGATTCTGCCGAAGTCACTGTAATGGACGCCCAGGGGCAAAAAACCTATCAGATCGTCGGTGAGCCGACGGTGAAAAACAGAGGTGGTGAACCCCAGGACACTCAAAAAGAGGATATCAAGTTAATCATGGAACAGACCGGCAAATCCGAAGCCGAGGTACGCAAAGCGTTAAAAGAAACCAACGGTGATCTGGCAGAAGCTATCCTGAAACTGACACAATCGTGATGATTTATTTTTATGAGACTATGATATCGTTTTCCGATGCAATCAAACAAACGAGTGAAGGTGTCGTTCTTTGTCTGCATGTAACCACAGGGTCTTCTGAAACGGTTTTTCCAGAGAAATACGATCAATGGAGAAAAGTCTTTGAAATCAAGGTCCAATCCAAGGCAAAGGACAACAAGGCAAACGTTGAGGTACTTGAAACCCTCGCGTGTTTTTTCCAATTGTCTTCAAAGGACGTTGTACTGATTGGTGGTCTGAAAAGCAGGCAAAAAACCATATGCTTAAAAAACATTCCTCTTGAAAAAGTCCATGAAAAACTAAAGGGGTTCTTTCATGGATGATGCGCAAACATTTGAACAGCTTGAAGAACTGCTTGAGATGTTACAAGAGGATAACAAAACCATTCCTATCATTGTCGAAGGGGACAAAGACATCATCGCGTTACGAAAACTTGGATTGACCGGTGAAATCATCGGATTTAACAAGGGAAAATCCGTGTCGAATTTTTGTGATTCCATCGCACAGACCTACAGAAAAATCATCCTGATGACGGATTGGGACTGGCGTGGAGGCCGGCTTGGCAACTCTATCAAAAAACATCTGGAGAACCGGGTGGAATGTAACATGACCTATCGTCAGACCTTCGCTTCGCGATGCACTTGTCGAACTGTCGAGGGGATACCATCTTGGCTTGCAACCTTGCAAAAGAAGCTGCAAGGCGAATGAATTATATACTTTCACTGCACTCTAAGATAAGTATAAAAGAATCCGGGAACCATGGGGGATTTGGTGCAAGACGTTTCGAAGAATCAGAAGAAACTCATAGCTAGTGAGAAAAAACAATCAACCAGTGTGTGTGCATTATGTCGAGGCACGAAGTTTTTATGTGGAAAAAACCGCTGCCCCGTCATCGTCCGCTACCATTCCAAGATAAAGGTGAAACCTCTGCTAAACAGCTTACGACTTGAGGGAGCATCTCCACCTAGTGTGTTTGTTGGACGGATTGGATATCCAAAGGTGGCGATTGGGCCGATGATTCCACCGGTCATGGGTGATACCTCTGAGATTGACACCCCGGAACGATGGCTTCATAAGACACTTGACGACATCGTTGATTTCCGCAGTCAGCTTGTACGAGGGAAGTACACGGTGGATGTGACTGA
>CAZLDE010000072.1:0-7972 GCA_964558215.1 uncultured Thermoplasmatales archaeon | reverse complement strand
TGGCTTTTCTTGGGAAGGATATCTGCGGTTCGCGCATAGATATGCTCGGTGCCATCAGCCTCTTTGAAGGTGATACGTGCATGTGGATTTACGATAGAGGTACTCTGGAGATACTCATAGACAAATCGTTTCCCCCGCTTATAATCTGCATTCAGACTCACCTCGATTCGTGTTCCTGAGGGTTTCTCCCAATGCATGATTTCCTGATGTTGGATTTCACCACGGTTCTTATTGGTATCAATTGCAAGCTCGACGAGCACAGCGGGTTGATTTTCTTGGATTTTAGAGATGATTTTCGCATGCTTCCCTGTCGTAAGTTGTCCATATAACACGACTGCTGAAATGCCAATCCCCTGCTGCCCTCGGCTTTGTCGGACTGCATGAAAACGTGAACCGTACAACAAGCGTGCGAAGATATGGGGGATTTGCTGTTTAATGATGCCCGGGCCGTTATCCTCAACAATCACGACGCATTCTTCCTCAGTTGGGTTTTTCACTTCTACATAGATGTCAGGAAGGATCCCGGATTCCTCACAAGCATCAAGAGCGTTATCAACACCCTCCTTGACACTGGTGATGAGGGCTCGCGTCGGGTTCCCAAACCCAAGTATATGCTTATTGCGTTCGAAGAATTCTGCTACTGAAATTTCTTTTTGTTTTTTTGCTAATTCATAGGCGATTGCTTCTGGCAAAATATCCCTCCGATGAAGAGTGATGCTGCATCCGGTATCGGTAATAGAAAAGGTAATTATAAAATTATTGCATGGAAATATAATACGTGTACCTTTACTAGTGATGTTAAAAGCAATCTTTATAAAGAAAAATCTACTGTGCGTTTTGAACCTGCTCCCTTTGAGGACACTGCTATGACAGACTACAACCAGAAAGCAATTGAAGAGAAATGGCAAAAACAATGGCAAGACATCAAAATCTATCATTTCGATTTTAACAGTACAAAAAAGCCGTATAGTATCGATGTTCCACCCAGGTACGCATCAGGTCCTCTCCACGCGGGTCATGCGGTTCACTACACGCATATTGATTTTGCCGCTCGTTACAAGCGCATGAGGGGATTCAACGTGTTTTTTCCATTATGTTTCGATGTCAATGGGATACCTATCGAAGAACGCGTCGAACGACAACTCAACATCACCAGAAAAGATATTGATCGACATGAGTTCACCAAACTGTGCTCTGAGTTCGCCCAGAAAAACATCGCGACCATGACCAATCAGTTTATTCGGCTTGGGGAGAGCATGGATCCCTCGATTTATTATCAGACAGATGCCGAGTACTATCGCAGGGTTACGCAGATTTCATTTATCGAGCTTTTCAACAAGGGTCATATCTATAAAGGCGAGTTTCCGGTGAACTGGTGTCCTCGGTGCATGACGGCTATGGCTGATGCAGAGGTTGTCTACAGTGATAGAACAACAAAACTCAACACGATAAAATTTTATTTTTCCAACCCGCAGGGTGAGCAATTATTGAAATTCCATGGGGTTGGGAAAGACACCCGAGGGATGTATATTGAGATTGCCACAACCCGGCCTGAGATGCTTGCCGCCTGTCAAATCGTCGCGGTTCATCCAACCGATGAACGGGCACCCTGGCTTGTTGGCCAGACTGTTCAAGTTCCCCCTGATTACAAGAAAACTGTAAAAATCGTTGAAGACGAGGCGGTCGATCCAGAGTTTGGCACAGGGTTGGTCATGATTTGTACGGTCGGTGATAAAGAAGACCTCAACTGGGTCTTCAAATACAAACTCCCCCTGGAGATGAGTATCGACGAAGAAGGAAAGATGACTGCGATTACCGGGAAATACCATGGGATGAAAATAGAGGATGCTAGAAAAGCGATCATCCAGGATATGACACAGGTCGGTCTGATTCTCAAACAGGAACCTCTCGCGCAGAACGTCGGGGTTTGCTGGCGATGTAAAACACCAGTGGAATTCATCAACGCCAACCAATGGTTCTTAAAAACAATCCCGTTCAAACAACTGGTATTGGATTCAAGCAATGCGATGAATTGGTACCCCATTTTTATGAAGATACGACTTGAGGACTGGGTCAATTCCCTGGAATGGGACTGGGTTATCAGTCGGCAGAGATACTTTGCCACACCCATCCCGCTGTGGGAATGTGAAACATGTAACGAGGTTGTCCTTGCAAGGATCGAGGATTGCTATGTTGATCCGACGATTGACAAACCACCGGTGGAGACCTGTCCGAAATGTGGTGGGAGGCTCAAAGGCTGCGAGGATGTTTTTGACACCTGGATGGATTCCTCCATTTCACCGTTGTTCAACACATTTTGGCACCGCGATGAGAAGAAATTCAAGGATCTTTATCCGATGTCACTTCGCCCGCAGGCACATGATATTATCCGAACCTGGGCGTTTTACACAATTCTCCGTTGTACACTGCTTACAGACGAGAAACCTTTTGAGAATATCATGATGGGTGGATTCATCCTGTCTGAGGATGGAACCCCGATGCATGCAAGCCTTGGAAACGTTATTGATCCCTTACAAGTCATCGATGAGTATGGGACTGATGCATTCCGCTGCTATGCGGCTAGCTGTGCACTTGGGGAAGACAACCCGTTCCGGCGCAAAGACGTGGTCCGGGGAACCAAACTTCTCCGTAAACTCTGGAATGTGCAGCAGTTCATCGGCAACATCGTCAAAGAAGGAAAACCGAAGAAGCCGAAGAAAATCCAGGATGTCGACCAATGGATTCTTACGAAATACAGCAAACTGGTGGCGACCTGCACCAGACAAATGGATGGTTTCGATTACTCCCCGGCGATGAAAGAGGTAGAGTATTTCCTTTGGCATGAGCTTGCGGACCATTACCTGGAGATGATCAAAGGATCCCTGTATAACAAGGAGAATGTTGAAAGCATCACTTATACATTGTATACTGTTGGACTTGGGATTGTGAAGTTGTTCGCTCCGTTCTTCCCTCATCTCACAGAACAGATTTATCATGATTTATATAAAAATCTCGAGGGCGATCTCAGTATCCATCTCTCCGCATGGCCAGAGCTGATTCTCATCGACGAAGAAAAAGAACAAGCTGGTGAGACGGTAAAGGACTATATCGCAACAGTTCGAGCATGGAAAAGTGAACAGGGGATTGCGTTAAACGCACCAATTGATGCCATCGCAACCTACGCGTCTGCCCAGATGACCAAAAGACTCCAAAGCAGCAGCACCATCATTTTTTCAACCCTGCGGTATCCTCAGACTCATGCATTCATCCCAGGGAAACCTGAGATTTCTGAGACTATTACCGCAGTGGAACCTGTGTTTGCCAAACTCGGTCCGACGTTTAAATCAGAAAGCTCAAAGATCATCCAATGGATCAAGGACCATCAGCAGGAACTGATCACAAAGATAGACAATAAAGGAGACGTCCTTCTCTCAGATATACCCGGGATAAAAGACAAGAAAAAAGAAGGATTGGTACAAGAAGGATATATCCAGGTAAAACGTACGGCAGGAGTAAAAGGTAAAAAAGGTAGCTCTATCCTTTCATTTGATGGATTTTATGTAGAGATCCAAAAGGAGGAACCATGAGACTGAGTAAACAGAGACTCCGAGGGTGGATCATCAAGATTTTCGCGATTCTCATTGTGATTTTCCTTTTATTCGCTGGTTTTTTATTTCTTTTGTTTTAGAGGTGAGTTCAGGACTCTCTCCTGAGGCTGAGATAAATCGAAAGGCATTTAATCATCTTTTCTTTGAAGGGGTGGCTTAGGAGTGTTATTTCTATGACTGAAAATGCAGCGGTCTCAAAGGATGAACGTGAAAAAAAAATCATGAACCGATGGATTATAGTGATTGGTGGTATCCTCATTCAGCTTGCGCTTGGTGCGATTTATGCATGGTCTGCGTTTACCACACCTCTGCAGGGAACTGCTACATCACCAAGTGAGTTTGCTTTTTCAAAGACCGAGACCCAGGCCATCTTCAGCGCAGGATTGCTTTTCTTTGCGATTTTTACCATCGTAGGCGGGCGTCTCCAACTTAAATACGGCCCGAAAAGGATCGCATTATTAGGGGGAACCCTACTTGGGCTTGGTTACATCCTTGCCGGGATAGCTGGTGGGAGTTTCATTGGAAAACTGGTCTGCATTGGAATGATCGCTGGAACCGGTATCGGGTTAGCCTATGTTGTCCCCATCGCGACAGGAGTCAAATGGTTCCCGGATAAGAAAGGATTGGTCAGCGGTTTAGCTGTCGCCGGTTTCGGATTTGGTGCATTCATCTGGATTTTAATTGCAAATCCACCTAGCATTCTAGGCTTCAAAGGGCTCATCACCCAATATACCATCGAAAATGTCAACAACGCGTTCCTTCTCTATGGAATCGCATTCCTTGCTTTAGTGATTCTGGGGGCACTGGTGATGAAGAACCCTCCCGCAGGATGGAAACCTGCAGGCTGGACCCCTCAACCCTGTGATTCCACAGACAAAAAAACAGGTATCACCTGCAAACCACGGGAAATGTGCAGAAAAAAAGAGTTCTATCTACTCTGGATGATGTTTTTCATAGGAGCCCTCGCAGGTCTCATGGTGATAGGAAACGTGCAGAACTTCGCTAAAAGCCCAACCGATGGATTCACCGCCTATGGGTTCAACGCGACCGAGGCTGCTGATTTCGCAGTCCTAGGGGCTGCTATCTGTCTTCCTATCTTCAATGGTGCTGGGCGTATCGTCTGGGGTCAGGTCTCTGATCGAATCGGACGACGTAAAGCACTCATCTCCATGTTCCTCTTCCAAGGAGTCATGATGATTGTCTTCTTTTATACCACCGCTAATCCCTATTCATTTTATATCGTGGCTGCATTGATTGGTTTTAACTTCGGCGGGAATTTTGCGTTGTTCCCAGCAGCATGTGCTGATTCATTTGGGGCAGAGAATCTGGGTTTGAATTATGGGTTTATCTTCACCTCGTATGGTATCGGTGGTACTGTCGGTCCATTACTTGCCGGTGCTGTTCAGGATGCAGAAATGAGTTTCCTGTATGCATTCATCCCAGCCGCGGTGATGTGCTTTATCGCAGCGGTTCTAGCGATCCTCTACAAAGACTCTCTACAAAGAGAATCTGTTTAAAAAAACAAAAAAAAAAAAAACGATTGCGATTCCCCCGAGGTTTTTCCTTTTTTTCTTTTTATTTTAAAATCTAAATGATTCTCTGAACGGTCCAGTTCTCATCGACCCAAAGGCCGATCATTTTGATCGGAAAACCCCAGGATTGTATCGTTTTCAATGATTTTTTTAACTGTTCTACCTGTATCTCTTTTCCGACAGGGTTTCCTGCGCAATCAAAATGACCAATGACCGCGATACATGCTGAACCGTGTTTATAGATAGAAATCTCCGTTCTTTTTCTTAGAGACTCCACTAAGGAGTTTGGAGTATTTTCTGCTAATATTTTCACTGGACCTGGTTCTGTAATCATATCAACGTACTCAGCACCATATTCTTTTTTCATCCAGTCAATCACAGGTAGCTGCACACGACCATCCATGCAGTTGATAGCGGTTACAAATTTTTTCTTACTCATAGTACACTTGTCTCCTTAGAGTTCTATTAATTTATACGAGGAAGATCCTAACCCGATCTCCTCACCGTACTGAATCTGTTTTAAGGGATTGACCTTATTGAATTTGAAGAACACATCCTGCTTGACATCGTTGATGAGGTCAAGAGATGCTTTGTCTATTGCCACCGGGTCGTTACTAACAAGATAGCCGATGTCCGGACAGATGATTGGTCCAGCATTTGGGTCACAATCGCAGCCTTTAGCTATCCGCTTCAATTCATTGAGATACAGCACGGTCTTCTCCTGAACACATGCTTTTGCAGAGCAGGCAAGAAGGAACTGGATGTCAGCATCCAGTGGCTGTAATGCGTTGGTTTGACAGACGTCAACGCAAGCGTCACAACCAAAACATCGGTTCTTTTTGTAGTCCCAGGACTCTCCGGTAACTGTTATTGCCTCAAACGGACAGATCTCAGCACACCGGCCGCAATAGGTGCAGGCATCCTTTCTATACTGTGGATAGCTTCCATCATGGATTTTTATTTTTGTTTCCTTCGTGACACCACCCATACCAAAGTTCTTGATGGCTCCACCCATTCCGGTTTGAATATGGCCTTTGACATGCGAAAGCGCAAAAACGCAGGTAGAATTTTTTAGATGTGTAGCGACCTCATATGATCTGCCTTCGACAATGGTAGAAACTCCTGTGTCATCGATGATGACGTTGCATCCAACACGATTCATTGTAAAACCATGCTGTCTAGCCAGATCCTGGTACTGTGATTTTGTATAACGCGACCCATGGTATGCCACGGTCGTATCAAAAAGAAAAGGCGCTGCATCAACCTTTTTCAATTCGTCAACCACTGCTTTGGCAAGATCTGGTTTTACGAAATATGGGTTTTTCTCTTCACCCATATGAAGTTTCACTGGAATTTTTTTTCCAGAGAAATGATGCAGAGGAAAAAATGACAGTGCTTTAGCAAGGTACTCTTTCTCGGTAAAGAACACAACGTTGGTCATCCGACTTTTTTCTCCCACTTCTTGACCTTTAAGACACTGCCAAGAGAACCACCATTTTTTATTTCCTCGCGGATGCGGTTCTCTTGTTCCTTGACATCAAGTGCACGGTTGGCTATCTCCTGTGCGATTTCTTGTGGAACGACGACGACCCCGGAATCGTCGCCGATTATCCAATCCCCGGTGCGGATTGCTTGATTGCCACAGATGATTTCTGCTCCTATCTCACCAAACCCTTTGGGTTCGCCTGCATTTGGGACGATGTATCGGGAGAAAACAGGAAAACGTATCTTTAATAAATCATCATAATCCCGAACCGCTCCATCGATGACGACGCCAGCAAGACCCTTGAGTTTGGCACTCCAGGTTGCTAATTCCCCCCATACTGCGGTCTTCCCCTGGTTCACGTCGACGACAAGTACTACGTCTTTCTCTGCCTTGTCGATGGCTTCGATGGGTTTTGCCCAGTCACCATCCATGGTTCGTATGGTCAATGCTCGTCCTACCATATGAAACCCGGTGGTAATCGGTCTGATTCCTTGTAACGCGCCTTGTTTGTGCATCGCATCGGAGATATTGGGGGTTGAGACCTTCAGAAAAGCCTGTGTCAACTCGGAAACATCATATTTTTTGAACAAATCCGTCTTTATTTCTTGTTTCAGTCTCATCGCTTTTTTTATGGTTTTTGTGGCTTCGGAAACGTTTTTTGCTTTTGTGATAGCGCCACCAACGATAAGGATGCTTGCTCCTATGTTTATCATATCAGCGACCGTCTCACTATTCAGTCCTCCGGCGACTGCGATGGGAAGAGCTGTGGTTTTGACTAATGATGAAAGGATTTTTTGAGGTTTTTTCCCTTGCATCTGTTCATCGATGCCTACATGGATACAGAGATAGTCTATTCCGAGTTTCTCTAGCATATGCACCCGTTTCGCTATATCGGTGACACTGATGAGGTCGACCATGATTCTTGCACCATATTTTCGTGCTGACCTGACCGCATCAACTATTGTTGTATCATCAGATGCCCCTAGAAGGCAGATGACGTCAGCACCAGCCTTGGCAGCCATCTCAGTCTCTAGTGCCCCTGTGTCCATGGTCTTCATGTCTGCGACAATGGTTTTTCCAGGGAATCGTTCTCGCAGCTTTCGAACAATGTCCATTCCTTCACTTTTAATCAGCGGTGTTCCCGCCTCTAGCCAATCTGCTCCCCCGTTCACTGCTTCCTGAGCAATAGCAAGTGCTCTCTCTGCATTCAGAAGGTCTAATGCCACCTGTAAAACTGGTTTCATCAAAAGGAGAATAAACACGTATTATATAAAATTGAACTCATCGTTTTCATCATATTGAGTAGTATTTGGTTTTTCCCAAACATCTTCCACAAATATATATAC
>CAZLDE010000071.1:0-8083 GCA_964558215.1 uncultured Thermoplasmatales archaeon | reverse complement strand
AAAATTTACAGAATGCTTCTTAGTTTTCGTATTATTTTTAAAAATTTAGTCTTTAAGTTTTAAAAAAAATTATTTGTATACCATAGAGGTGTGAATAGCAAATTCTTATATAAAAAAAAAAAAAAAATTTTTTTTTTTTTTTTTTTTTTTACATGATTCTTTCTATCATCTCAAGGACAAATCCACTATCGTCGATGACATAGCGGGCGATACCTATCTTTTTTGCGTAATTCCGCATTTTCTTTACCGAGAGGTATCGTTCGAACGATGACCCTTTCTGGATGACGTCCAGCTCAAGAACCGCATCAGCAAGCCCCTCCATTTTCCGCTCAAAAAGTTCCCCATGGACTCCTTTGGTCATGACAATGAGCAAGGCACCCTTATTCTTCAGGTTGTTGACCTTGACTGCATAAATGGTCCGAAGGACCTCCTCTTGATTGTATTGACTAAGGAAAAAATCAAGGGAGTTGATGATGATGATTTTCTTCTCAGCGACATTTTTTGTTCTATTTGAAAGAATCGCTAAGAAATCTTCACTAGCGGTGGTCGTCGAAGGCATCGCGGTGGACCCTATCTCAATCAGTTCCTTAAGTTTGAGCTTCGATCGTTGTTCATAGATGCTGACGCGTTTCTGCTCCCCCTGAAGAACATTGGAGAAATATTTTTCAGAGATATCGACAAAATCGATGTCCGGTATCTGCCATTTGAACCGTTGCATGGTGTCAAGTATTTCCTGTTTGGTTTCTTCTGTGGTGATATAGGTGACGTTTCCGCCAATCGCAATCTGTTTGACTAAAATCTCTGTGCTGCTTCCTGGGCTCCCCAGGAGAACAACGGTAAAACCCCCGGGTATTCCTCCTTCAAGCAGACGGTCTAATTTATCGATTCCTGTACGGATGAATCTTTCCTTTTTCTGGACGGTGGCATCGATAAATGCATCTTGTGCCATTCTCTCAGGCACCGTCTTCCTTGTTCAAAAGGGTAAATGTTCGTATCGTACGTTCCCGTTCTAGTTTATCCTTAGCTGATGCATGTGCCTTGAAAATAAACTCAGGCTGATGTTCGTCTTTCAGGATGTTTACTAATAATTCTCCTTTTGGAAACGCACTGAGAAACAGGCCACGCATGACTCCGAAATTGAACAAAGAGGCAGCGGTACGTTCTTGAGATTTCTGTACGAGTGGATTTCGGTTGATGAAGGTCGTTGCAAGATCATGGGAGATTTTTGTAAGAGTAAATTCTGACCCTAGTGGTGTAAACACATCCTTTTGGATCTCATCGATCCATTCTTTCATTGTCCATTCAGGTGATTTTTCTTTTATGCGTTGTGCATACAGTCCACGACCGAATGCTTCACCCATACGCATGACCGTATCTGGGGTCCCATGCTCTGCTTGAAGTTTTTCCAACGCAGCATGAAACGCACTATCCTGCCAATCTGCAATTCCCTGGCGTATGGGATCGATGTCTTCCCAGGAAGCGATATCAGTTTCCTTTTTACCGTTCATCTTCATTTGATTGGTCATAATGCTGTCACTCTAATCGATAAATGAGTCACGCAGAACGATGATCTTATCGTTCAATTGAATCAGTTTGTTTGAATCCATTTCCTCTTCGACAAGAATAGAGACGATATGGATGTTCTCCGCTCTGCTCCGGTTCATCAGCAGTGAGACAAACTCCCTGATGATCTCCGCATCGTTATAGATCATCAGTGCGCTCAGTGAGTCGATAATGATATATTTGTCCAGGTCACGTTTCATTCCCTTGAAGTTGTTTAACGTCTCCAAAATAATCTTTTCAAGCATCACTGGGCTTTCAACAAAGATGCAGTTCGTGTTATTGTCCGAAATCCCAGCAGCCCTTGAAATGCAGTCAATGAATTTGATGTTGTTCTGCTGGGTTCCTTCTTTGAAGGTCTTTGAGAGGTAGTCAAATGTTTTACTGACGGTGACATACGTCCACGTCGTATGCGAATTCCTACAGATGGAATCAAAGATCGCTTCCAATAGATCTCCATGTCTGTTCTCAGGGACCTGGATACCAACAGATTGGTTCACTTGAATTGCTGCCGCAATCCGCTCCCGTATGCCTTCAATAACAGCATCTACCATCACATCATCTCCTATCGTTTCAACAATGATTCAAACTCAGTAGATTTCAAGAGGGGCACTAACTCGATTCCACGTTGTGCTGAAATGTTTAATGCAAACTTTGTCCGCGAATGGTCAGTACCACGCATCTTTATAACCTGTAAAGTCCGAATGAGGTCTCCTTTTCTGTCCATATCTCCCAGGAAAATAATACCATCAGAGATAAACTCCTCAATCTCATATTGGGAGAATTTGAATGTCTGGGGTGGAACCTCGGAGGTAAGAAGCGTCGTACATTTCATCACCGCAAGGGATGTACCCAGTTTAAAGATGAAATCCCGGATCATCTCCCTGGTCTGCAACCGATAACACAGTGCGGTGATTGAGTCCATGACCAAGCGTTTAACATCAAGCTCATCTGCGATATCTTTTAAGATATCAAGTAATGCTCCAGCATCTTCTACGGTATATTTCTCAGTGTCTAATCCTAACCGTTCACTGATGATACGTAAATCAATGATATTGACCATCCCAGATTCTATTAGTTTTTTGTCGTAGAAGGCAAACCCCTCAAGGTTCTTTGTGAGTTTGAAGAGGGGTTCAGTGATCGTAAAAAAGACGCCGCGCTCGCCTTTTCGTGCTCCATTGAACAAGTACTGCATGCATAAGGTTGTTTTCCCTGACCCGCTGCACCCTGTGATAAGAACAGTGCTGCCTAACGGGATCCCCCCAGACATCTTCATATCAAGTTCTTCGATACCTGTGCTACAAACCTCTTTTTTTATCGGCATAGTGCATCTTCTCCTCAATCTTCAACAATATTAGAGTGGATTTCTTCGAATGTAAAATAGATATACATTGGTATCTTATAAAACTTAAGGTTTTATTTTGATTTCAGATTTTGCTTTTTCACAGTAAACTACTAAAAGAAGAAGACATTCTGCCGTTTACTACTCTCTACCCTCTGAGGTTTTTCATGACCCGCCCCTGTCTGAAATGTAAAAAACCTGCGATAACCTTCATTCGGTATAGCGGAGCCCATCTCTGTAAAAATCATTTTATTGAATATGTTGAACGCCGTGTAAAAAAAGATATAAAAAAACAGGGGAAAACCACGGATACAGCAACCTTTGGAATCGCGTTATCGGGTGGCAAGGATAGCACAGTGGCGCTGTCTCTGATGCATACGATTTTCTCAAAACACCCAAACGTAACACTGCATGCGATTACTGTTGATGAAGGTATCATCGGGTATCGTGATACAAGTCTTCCTGTTGCGCAGAAGAACTGTAAGAAGTTAGGAATTGAACATCATATCATCTCCTTTAAACAAGCCATCGGAATCACCATGGATGAGATCGCTGCTCTTCATGATGAGCTGGGTGAATGCAGCTATTGTGGTGTTTTTCGAAGGTTCTGTCTGAACACCAAAGCACGAGAGCTTGGTGTTAACAAATTAGTCATGGGCCATAACCTTGATGATATGGCGCAGTCGATTCTTATGAACTTCACCAATGGGGATATGCGGAAACTCGCACGTCTCGGTCCTCATTCCAAGGTGCAGTACGGTCTTGTCCCACGGTTGCTTCCTTTACGGATGATCCCTGAGAAAGAAATCATGTTATATGCATTAGCGAAAAACATAGAATTCCATAACGCAGAATGTCCCTATTCCACACGAGCGCTCCGTGGGTCTTTCCGTGGAATCGTCGACGCCCTTGAGGAGAATACACCGGGGACTCGTCATAGTATTATGAATAGCTATGAGAGCATCAAGGATTTATTGCTTCAACAATATCCACCAATGCAATTGAATCGTTGCCCGGGATGTGGTGAACCGACATCCCAGAAAGTCTGTAAAACCTGTCTTTTGAAAAAAAGAGTCCTATAGGTTTTTTTTTTACTGTCGTTTGACATTAACGGTCAGACGACATACAGAACCAAGGTTTGCTTCGAGGACGTCCCCTTCCCTCAGTTCGCCAACCCCCTCTGGTGTTCCTGTGAGGATCAGATCACCACGCTCCAATGTCATGATATCAGAGATAAAGGAGATGATGCGTTCCAGCGTGTAAATCATCTGATTGGTATTTGAGTTCTGTCTGACGGCACCGTTGATTTTCAGCATCAGGGGGAGTTCCTGAGGGTGAGGCACTTTTTCCTTTACGACTGCATCACTGAGAGGCGCAAAGGTGTCAAATCCTTTGGCGATAGCCCAAGGCCAGCCGTTCTTTTTTGCGGTTGATTGGATATCCCGGGCGGTGATATCCAGGGCGACTAGGTAACCTAGCACGTGATTCATTGCTTTTCTTTCCTTTATTTGTTTCCCTTTTTTTCCGATGATGACTCCAAGTTCTACCTCATGATGAAGGCATTGGGATAACGCAGGGATGATGATGGTCCCTTGATCAAAGATAACAGAGCTTGCAGGTTTAAGGAAAAGCAAAGGGTCTTCCGTGACTGTCGTGTTCATTTCCCGTGCGTGCTCTTTGTATGTTCTTGCTAAACAGATGATTTTTCCGATGCGGATATGCTTCGTGGTATCCTGAAATCGATAATAGGTCATGTGAGGAGTGCATGAATACCGGTGTTAATAGGTTTTCTGAACCTCGCTTGGTTTTTTGGTTTGGGCGGTGAAAAAGATAAGTATTATAACCATCTCTCATAATTACAATTGAGATACAACGGAATCATTAGGTTAGGAGAAAGATCGATGAATAAGACATTAATAGTGCTAGGTGCAGGTATTTGGGGTGTCATCATCCTTCTACGGTTCGTTCTAATGAGTAATGATTCGAATACAGTGATGTTGTTTAACATCCTTGAAATCGTCGCATTCATCATCACTGTGGTCGGTATCGTTAGACGTGCGTAACCACTCTGAAAATCCTTTTCTTTTTTTTCCCCTGATGTAAAATAACAAGTTTTTTTTCTTTTCAATGGGAAATTCATCGTTTGGGTACTGACTGTACAGAACCTTGGTACGGGGTGTACAACAACTCCTTAATAACAAAAGTTACAGAAGAAGTATCACGGTGAGAAAAGATGAACCCCTTATTTGTGAAGGCGTTGAAAAATGGTTTTGACATGAGCAAGGAAGATGCGGCAGCACTCGCACAGACCGTTCAGAAAGTCTTTAAGAAATCTAAAGAAGTCGAGGATATGTCTCTTCATAAGGACATCCGTTCAATCTTCTACGAGTTGCATCAAAAAAACCTCCTCTGCCTCCGACGAGAGGAGATTACTGAGAAAGGAAAATCCGTCAGGAAATACTACTGGTCGTTTAACAATGACGGCATCCGTGCTGAGGCGTATCGCAAACATATGGAAGAACCTCCGTATGCAATCTATGAAAAGATCCCTGAAAACGCCTGGCTGTTACATTGCTGTAACACCTAGAATTCTTTTTCTAGGTTCCTCTTTTTTTTTGTTTGATGTTTTTTTTTTTCAATATCCACCGATTTTTAGGCTTGGGTCTCCAAGCAGGATATGGGTCTGAACGATTTTCGCGTCATACCGGTTTGTGTCAACAGGGAAATTGTGTATATAACCGGTCACCACTTGATCATAGTTTTGGCCAAGGATTGTGACGTTCTCCTGGTTGTACAAACGGAAGAATTCCACCTCGAACCAGCCATCTGAGCCTTGGACGCAATCAGGGATGGAATCATGGTTGGCGTCACCGATGCTCACACCACCATATCCGCTGCTCCCCATGGATGCGATCGCACCGCCTCGTACCTTGACAAAGACCCAGCTCCAGCATTCCAATGCGTAATTATATTTAAAGTAGGATCCGATCCATGTTTCATTGACTTTGAAGTAGTTCATACCTTCTCTAAGGAAACCCAGGATCAGGTTGAGCGGTGTTACATCGATTTCACTGTTATGGCAACCACCCACCATCAAGACCGGTGGCATGCCTTTGTTGGTGAGCTTTGGCATGTCCAGGTTTTTGTATTTGCCTGTCCAGTTCACATAATCACCATTGTCGTGGGTCCCCCATGATTTCGGGCTCCCATGACCACAGAAATAAAGAAAACCGCATCCTTTGCTTATCTCGTTGTGGATGTTCTCCTTAGCAAGGGTGCCAAGTGAGCTCCAGAGTTTGACATCAGTAAATTGCGGCATATACTCTAACGCTTGCCGGGTGGCTTCTTCTCCTTCGTTATAATCGGTACCCGCCTCCCAACTTTTGTCAAAGGTGTCTCCTCCCATGACGACCATTCTTGTGAACCAGTCTTTTCCTGCAGCAGTGTTTTCATAGGAGATGATCTTGTTGACGACGGTTTTTACCTCTGTTTTAAACATACAGGCGAGTCTCCCGAGATGGACATCAGGGACCATATCAAGGATGTCTTCTTGTGGTTGCCATTCCGGGTATGGCCATTCTGCATAGATGCCGTCATTATCGGTATCCCAGCTGGAGAAACTCCCGTTCGCATCGTACAGGTCTGCATAATACAGGTCTGTAGCAAATTTTGCTTCCTCATAGGCACCGTCGGCATCGGTCACAAGGTTGCTGTAGCGAATAGGAACCTGGGCGTGGTTACCCACCAGCATCACATAGGTGATGTTCCAGGTTTCTTTTGCGTTCTTTATGAAATATTTTATCTTCTCGGGGTTGTCCCGACCAGTGACAGGGAAATAAGTTCCTTCATAGATGTCTTGCATGCTGATGAGTTTTGTTTGGATCCCTTTGTTGTTTTTATGTTCCACAAGAGGCTGAAGCAAGGAGGTATAGGGGTCATGGCAGATGATGATCATGTCATAGGAATCACCACCCATGGCAAGAGGCTTGGTTGGTTGTTCATAGATGATCTGGATGTTGATGGAATCGATTGCTTGGATGTTGTGTTCTATAGGGTTGTATCGGACAGGGTTAATCTGGATGGTCAGGAAGGTTTTCAGGATGTTATCGCTATTAAGTCCACCGGTGAGCCGATAGGAGTTCCACTCATTGGGGAAGTATTCGTTGGCTGTATAGAGAGCGGTGTTTTCAGAGTACTGGATGGTTTTGTGTTCAGAGGGGAAAGGGACTGGTGCGATTGCTGGTGTGATTTTCTGAGTCAGTGGCAGGTGGTGTATGCTTCCTAGATTGTATTGGATGGTCTGTATCCTTGCTCCGAATGGCAGTTCAATAGTGTCCCGAAGAAGTGGCAGGATTGGCTCACCGGGGATGTTGCGATACCCGGTCGCTTCGGTCAACAGGACTGCGGTGTAGTCGAAGTCTTCATGCAGTGATGGAAGAGAAAATTGATAGGAACGTGACGTTGTTTGAAGGGTAGGTTCCCTGGTTTTTTCGTTGTCTATACTGCCTGCTTGGATACTGCTACCAACCATGAGCAGTGTCGAAAAAATGCTTATGATAAGTATGAATTCTTTTTTCTTCATATGATGCTCCCCGTGTCTTTGAGTATTTAACATCGTGTTCTTATAAAAACCTTTTTGTCCCTGTTTTCGCCTGTTCTTTATCCATAAGGTTAAATACCACATGTCTATATTGCCTTCCAGCGGTTCTAAGGAAACAAGGAACCGATGATATAAAAAAAAGGAAGTATATATAAATGGAAAAAAGAGATAGATCCGATCGTGGTGGTCGGGATTATGGCGCACCTCGTGAAATGCACGATGTAACCTGTGCAGATTGCGGTAAGGAAACCCAAGTTCCGTTCAAACCAGATGGTAACAGACCAGTCTACTGCAGGGACTGTTATCAGAAACATCGGCCAAAGAGATTCTAAGTAGATATATATCTAGATCGTTCGAACGTGGTTTTTTCTTTTTCTTTTTGGACGAAGGAAAAACTACTTTTTATTCTTTTTTTACGACATTTCTCGTTTTACCATTTAACAGAGTTAAAACAAGAAAAAACCATCCTTGTGATTCTCCGATTCTGCCCCTGTATACAAATGTATCATCGTTTTATGTCAACGTTGCGCTCGATAACAATTGACACCCCTTTATTTCCAGTGGAAATCATCTGTTGGATC
>CAZLDE010000070.1:0-8134 GCA_964558215.1 uncultured Thermoplasmatales archaeon | reverse complement strand
GTCGTAGCCTGCTTGTGCGCTGACCAGTGCGATCCCATGGGACATGGGATCGCACTGGTCAGCGCACAAGCAGGCTACGACGTACTCCTGCATGATGTCAAAGACGAGTATGTCAAGAAGGGCCTTGCGTCTGTCGAAAAATTCGTTGACAAAAGTATTGAGAAAGGCAAGATGACCCCAGAGGATAAAAAACAGATCATGGGACACATCCATGGAACAACCACTCTAGCAGAGTTCAAGGACGCTGACCTTATCATCGAAGCCATCGTCGAACAAGTCTCGATAAAAAAAGAAGTCTTCCAGAAACTCGAGGGGATCTGCAAGAAAGACACCCTGTTTGCGTCCAACACCTCCACCATCCCGATCACTGATCTTGCCTCAGCGACGAGGCGACCAGACCGGTTCATCGGCATGCATTTCATGAACCCGGTGCCCTTGATGAAACTCGTCGAGGTCATCAGAGGACTACGCACGTCAGATGAAACCACCGCAGTCATCAAACAGCTTGCTGAGAAAATGGGGAAAACCCCCATCGAGGTCAACGACGGACCCGGGTTTATCTCCAACCGGGTGCTGTTTGCGATGATCAACGAGGCGATCTTCTGCCTGCAGGATGGCACCGGGACCGTTCAATCCATCGATAGCGTCATGAAACTCGGGATGAACCATCCCATGGGGCCATTGGAACTCGCTGATCTGATTGGCCTTGATGTCAGCCTCAACATCCTCACCGTCCTCTACGACGGTTTCAATGACTCCAAATACCGCCCCTGCCCATTGCTTAAGAAGATGGTGCAGGCAGGCTACCTCGGCCGGAAAACCGGCAAAGGATTCTACGACTACCCCCCACGGTGACCCCTTATGACGTATACGAACATCATTGTTGAGAAAAAAAACGGGATAGCCACGATCACGATGAACCGCCCCCAGGTGCTCAACGCAGTAGACAATGAAACCATCAGAGAGCTCACCAGCGCAGTCCAGGACCTCGAAACCGACCTCACTATCCATGTCGCTATCCTCACCGGCAAAGACAAAGCCTTCATCGCAGGAGCAGACATCAAACAGATGCAACACATGAACAGTCTTGAGGCAAAACAATTCGCAGCCAACGGCCATCAACTCCTGCATGCCATCCAAGCCTCCCGACTGCCCTACATCGCCGCAATCAACGGCTACGCCCTCGGCGGAGGCTGCGAAATCATGATGGCCTGCGACCTCATCATCACCTCCACTACCGCAAAGATCGGACAACCAGAGATCACCCTGGGCATCCACCCTGGGTTCGGCGGCACCCAACGACTCCCCCGCATCATCGGCACCCTCAAAGCCAAAGAACTGCTTCTCACCGGTGATACCATTGATGCAGCGGAGGCATTACGCATCGGCCTGGTCAACAAAATCGTCGAACCAGAAAAACTCATGGAAGAAACCGAAAAAATAGCTCAGAAAATCGCAGCAAAATCAGGGGTGCAGACCAGCTTTATCAAAAAACTCGTCAACACCGGAGCAAACATCGATCTTCCCTCCGCCTGCGACCTGGAGATAGCCATGTTCTCCGCAAGCTTCGCAACCCAGGACCAAAAAGAAGGGATGACCGCGTTTCTTGAGAAACGAAAACCCAGCTTCACACACAAATAAAGAACCACACCACCCTCTCCTTTCTTTTTCCTTCAAAAGATATCTTTATAATCCCATATGATATTAAAACACATACCTTGGTGAACATTATGAGGACAAAACTTATTGGATTAGGAATCGTACTTATGCTTCTTACCACGTTTTTCTCCGTGGCACAACCACTGCAAAAAACACCACCATCCCCCACAGCAACCGATGATGTCCCGGTCTGGGAGGTCGGGGATCGTTGGAATTACAGAATCGATGACCTGACCTTGGATCTCTCCGATGAGAACCAATCATTTTTCCTGTATCTCTCCGTTGAAAACCTTCCCTTAGAAGTCATGGACACAACCGGAGATGTCTACACGCTATCCTTTGAGACGACGATGAACGGCGATGGACACATACGGACCTACCAAGGAGCAGACTCCATCAACATCTCAGTAGCGTTTTCAGACCTGGCGATCGCAGGGTCTATCCTTATCGACAAAACAAGCCTTGGAATAAAGGATTTCAGCTTCTCCTTCACCGACCAGAAATTCAACCTCAACATCATCCAGCAACCCTTCCTGACCTTACCAGACTGGCTGAAGGTCCTCTCTATCAAGATAACGACCGATATCGCCCTGAACGCTGACACGGCTGTCGGGATACTGAAATTCCCGTTGACGACCGGGATGTTCTGGAACTTCTCGGCAACCAACCTCACCGCCACCGGTACTGTACAATCAAGGCTTTTCACCCTGATTTACATCATCAATTACATCGCCACGCTGCTGAACAGACCCTTCCTCCCTGTAGAGATAGCCGCGTTACTCCCAATCATCGACATAAGCCAGGCACTCGACAGCCTCCTTGGTGGCAACGTCATCTTCGTCCCCGTCATGACCAACGTGTTCTACTGCCCAAACACCGAGGAAATCACGGTACCCGCAGGCACGTTCCAAGCCTTCAACATCTCCCTTTTTGAGCTTGGAGGCAACTGTTATTTTGCCCCTGCCGCAGGCAACATCGTCCGGATACAAGGCAACTTTGAAACCATCCTGCCGGTCATAAACAACATCAACATGCAACTGATATCGACGACCTACGAATAAAAAAAAAAAAAAAAAAATCAAACACGGAGGAATCAATCCTCCTTTCCTTTTCTTTATTTCAGGATCTTCCCTAGGATCTGATCCGCGGCGCTATACGGGTCAAGCTCTTTTTTTGAGATCTGATCGATACAGCAATCAACCGTGCTCTTCAACTTCTTCTCATCAAAGATGAACTCCATGAGCCGTTTCCTGATGATCTCAACAAGCTCTGCCTCATACCGCTGCCGTCGTCGTTTCTGAAACAGATTGCTTTTCTTAAGGTACTGCTGATGCTCCTGTATCTTTTCTTTCAACACATCGATGTTTTTTTTCTCTTTGGCTGATGTCGCAACAATCGGTGTGCGTCGATCCAGGGTGCTGACCAGGTCCAGCATGGATTCCAGTTCAGCGACCGTCTGCTCCACCCCTGGTTTATCCGCCTTGTTGACGACAAAGACATCAGCGATCTCCATGAGACCGGCTTTGATGGTCTGCACAGAATCCCCCAAGCCAGGGACCAGCACCACCAGGGTGGTGTCCGCTATCTTGACGATATCGACTTCATCTTGCCCAACACCCACCGTCTCAATGAGGATGACGTCCATGCCGGCAGCGTCAAGGATCTCCACCACGTCATACAACGAGCTGGTCAGACCACCCATCATCCCTCGGGTGCCCATGCTGCGGATGAACACCCCTTCATCCGTGGACAGCTCCGTCATCCTGATACGGTCCCCCAGCAGCGCGCCTCCGCTGAACGGGCTTGTTGGGTCAATAGCGATGATTCCGACCTTTTTTCCCTCCGCCCGATATGATACCGTGAGTTCAAAGATAAGGGAGCTTTTACCGCTACCCATCACACCGGTGACGCCGATGATGGTTGCCTGACCGGTCTGGCCATGGATCTGTCTCATGGTTTCTACGGCACCAGCATCATCGTTTTCGACCAAGGTGATCAGCCGAGCGATAGACCGTGGGTCCCCAGCGGTCACCTTTTTAGCTAGATCCGTCATCGTTTCACGTTCTTCTTGATGTAGATAACAATATCCTCCACTGGGGTGCCCGGGCCGAACACCTCTGCGATGCCTGCGTTCTTCAACCGGGGTACATCCTCAAGGGGGATGATACCGCCACCGACGATCAACACATCATCCATCTGTTTCTGTTTCAAGAGCTTGGCGACATCGACAAACAAGGTCATATGGGCACCAGACAACAGGCTTAAGCCGACCACGTCGACATCCTCCTGCAGTGCGGTGTTGACGATCTGCTCAGCGGTCTGATGCAGACCGGTGTACACCACCTCCATGCCAGCGTCCCGGAGCGCACGGGCGACTATTTTGGCACCACGGTCATGGCCGTCTAAGCCTGGTTTTGCGACTAACACCCTGATTTTTTTCTTCATGGTTCTTTTTCTCCTCGTCAGTAAATCGCTTGTTCCTTATACTCACCGAACACCTCACGGAGCACATCGCAGGTCTCCCCAAGGGTCGCATACCTATGAACGCAACGCAGGATAAAAGGCATGAGGTTCTCCTCTCCCATGGCAGCCTTGCGTAGTTCCTGGAGATGCTTCTGGACTTTTGTGTTATCCCGGGTTTTACGGAGTGTCTGTAATCGTTGTATCTGCCGTTCCTCTCCTTTCTCATCCATCTTGAGCAAGGGGATGGCGAGGTCCTCATCGAGTTTATAGCGGTTCACCCCGACGATGATCCGGTGGTTCTCATCGGTCTCTTTCTGGTACCGGTACGCGCTTTCCGCTATCTCCCGTTGGAAGAAGCCTTTCTCGATGGCAGGGATCACCCCGCCGAGTGCAGCGACCTTGTCGAAATACCGGTATGTCTCCTCCTCCATCTTTGCGGTAAGCCATTCAATGTAATAGGAACCACCAAGGGGATCGACGGTGCTAGTCACCCCGCTTTCCTCAGCGATGATCTGCTGAGTGCGCAACGCGATCCGCACAGCCTTCTCAGAGGGCAACGCGAGTGCCTCATCCATGGAGTTGGTATGCAGGGATTGCGTCCCGCCAAGGACTGCGGCAAGGGCTTGTAACGTGACTCGTACGATGTTTATCTCCGGCTGCTGGGCGGTAAGTGAGCATCCCGCGGTCTGTGTATGGAACCGCATCCAGAGGGATCGTGTTTTTTTGGCACCCAGCGCCGTCATCTCCTTAGCCCAGATGCGTCGGGCTGCCCGGTATTTCGCGATCTCCTCGAAGAAGTCGTTATGGGCGTTGAAGAAGAAACTCAGACGAGGTGCGAAATCATCGATGGAGAGCCCTCGTTTCATGGCTGCTTTGACGTATTCGATGCCGTCACCAAGAGTAAAGGCTAATTCCTGGACCGCGGTTGAGCCTGCCTCACGGATATGGTACCCGCTGATGCTGATGGTGTTCCACCGGGGCACGCTTTTTGAGCCGTACTCAAAGGTGTCCACGATGAGCCGCATGGACGGCTCCGGGGGGAAGATGTAGGATTTCTGCGCGATGTACTCCTTGAGGATGTCGTTCTGGATAGTGCCACCTATCTTGTCTTTACTGATGCCCTGGTTCTCCGCGTTTGCGATATACATCGCCCAGATGATGGCGGCAGGGCCGTTGATCGTCATCGACGTGGTGATCTTATCAAGGGGGATGCCATGGAACAACAACTCCATGTCCATGAGTGATGAGATGGCGACGCCGCATTTGCCGAACTCCCCGCGGGCGAGCGCATGATCCGTGTCATACCCATACAACGTGGGGTAGTCAAAGGCGACGCTCAGCCCGGTCTCCCCATGCTCCAGCAGATAGTGGTATCGTTTGTTGGTCTCCTCGGCACTGCCGAACCCTGCGAACTGCCGCATGGTCCACAGCCTGCCCCGGTAGAGGTTCGGATGCACCCCCCGAAGGTAGGGGTACTCCCCGGGGAACCCGATATCCTTCAGGTACTCTAATGATGCGGTATCCTCTGGCGTGTAAAGGTTTTTTATCTCAAGATCAGAGAGGTTCTTGAATTTCGTCTTGCGCTCCGGGTTCTCTTCTACTGCTTTGAGATACCGGTTTTTTTCCCATTCTGATCGTTTCAATTGGATCTTCTTCAGGTGGTCTTCTGTCTGCATACCTCATTCTCCCATTTCGTTACCAGTCGATTCCTTTTCTGCTCAGCACGCCTTTTTGATAGGGGTGTTTTATCTCAAGGATCTCACTGACCAGGTCAGCATGTTTCATAACCTCAGGGGCGGCGTACCGGCCGGTGAGCACCAGCTCAAGACCCTCTGGTTTGCTTTGTATCAGATCAAGAACATCCTGTAACCGGATGAGGTGATAGTCAACGGCGACGTTGATTTCAT
The DNA here is from genome assembly GCA_964558215.1 of uncultured Thermoplasmatales archaeon. Lineage (GTDB taxonomy): Archaea > Thermoplasmatota > E2 > DHVEG-1 > DHVEG-1 > SM1-50. The sequence continues at coordinate 2,105 of CAZLDE010000070.1, read as the reverse complement.
CAAGGATTATCAAGTCATAGGTGTTCTGCGCGATCATCTCCTTAGCATAAGCAAGGCCTTTTGTAGCAAGGTCGATATCCACCTGCGCTGGTTTTTCTTTTGAGACGAACTCGTCTCGTCCGAACTGTTTGACCGTGAAATTCCGGAGATGCTGCAGGGCATCTAGCTCGCTGTACCGACGACCTTTCATGAACTGAACCATCAACACCCTTAGACCAGCACCAGAGGCACGGACGCCTAACCCGATAGCAGCGGTTGTTTTCCCCTTTCCATTGCCTGTGTAGACATGAATGAAGCCTTTTTTGTGGGACATGCCGAGGTTCTTAAACCTCTATCTGTATTATATTTCTTTCTTTTACAAAACCATCTCTTTTCAACGGATGCTTTCGAGGGAATTAACAGAAACCTTTATGTTTCATGATTTGATTCCAACCCCCATGAAACTAGAACTCAATGAACAGCAGAAAATGATCCGCAACATGGTTCGGGAATTCGCTGAAAAAGAAATCGCACCCATTGCCGCTGAACTTGATAAAAAAGGGGAGTATCCAACACAGACACTTGAAAAAATGGCAAAACTCGGGCTTCTTGGCATTATCATACCAACAGAGTATGGAGGTGCGGGCCTGGATGTTGTTACCTATGCAACGGTCATTGAAGAAATATCCAGAAAATGTGCTTCGACAGGTGTCATCACCTCGGTGCATAACTCACTTGTTGCATGGCCGATCATGAAATACGGCACCGAGGAGCAGAAAAAGAAATACCTCCCAGTACTTGCAAAAGGTGAGAAAATTGGTGCGTTTGCGGGGACAGAACCAAATGCAGGCTCTGATCTTGGAGCAATGCAGACTACCGCGGTGCTGAAAGGAAATCATTACGTGATCAACGGGGATAAAACCTTCATCACCAGCGGTCCGAAAGCCGGTATTATCATTGTTTTTGCAGTCACTGATAAAACCGCTGGCACAAAAGGCATTAGCGCATTTATCGTCGAAAATAAGATGAAAGGATTTAAAGTAGGAAGTATTTTTGATAAGATGGGGATCAACGCAAATTTAGTATCAGAGCTTATCTTTGATGCTATGGAAGTACCTAAGGAAAACCTCCTTGGAAAAGAGGGTGATGGATTTAAAATCGCATTAAGTACTCTTGATGGTGGTCGTATCGGTATTGCTGCCCAGGCGGTCGGTATCGCACAAGCAGCCCTTGATGAAAGCATTACGTATTCAAAGCAGCGGGAGCAGTTCGGTAAACCCATCGCCAAGTTCCAGGCGATCCAATGGATGATAGCGGATATGGCGACCCGCATCGAAGCATCCCGGTACCTGGTGTACCACGCGGCATATGTCAAAGACAAAGGGGAACGCTTCTCAAAAGAAGCCGCGATGGCAAAACTCTTCGCTTCAGAGACTGCGATGGATTGTGTCATCAAAGCAGTCCAGATCCATGGAGGATACGGGTACACAAAGGAATACACCGTGGAGCGGTTGTTCAGAGATGCCAAAATCACAGAGATCTACGAGGGCACCTCTGAGGTGCAGCGAATGGTGATTGCCGCAAGTCTGCTTGCTTGAACTCCTTTTCATTTCTTTATCGGTATCAAGAAAGGGTAGGTGAACAGCTATGGATGAGTTTGAGTACGAAAAAACATATAAGGACTGGAAATGGGACATCCCACGGAAATACAACATCGGTGCTGATGTCGTCGATAAACATGCAGCCTCCAGAAACAGAAACAAGGTGGCGTTGTATTGGGAGAACGCGGCAGGTCAGACCGCTCGGTACACCTTCGGGGATCTGAAGAACCTGTCAAACAAGTTTGGCAATGTGTTAAAGAACCTAGGCTTTGAGAAAGGCGACCGGTTCCTGATCCGTTTACCAAACATCCCAGCGTTTCAGATCGCCTTCATCGGTGGAGTCAAGATCGGTGCCGTGCCGATCCCCTCCAGCGTCATGTTCCGGGAGCATGAAATCGAGTATCGGATCAATGACAGCAGCGCCAAGGCAGTCATCACCACCCCGAAATACGCCCGGGAGGTCCATGCGATTAAATTCAACTGCAAGACGCTGAAGCATATCATCGTTGTCGGTGAACCCCAGAC
>CAZLDE010000069.1:0-8167 GCA_964558215.1 uncultured Thermoplasmatales archaeon | reverse complement strand
TCATAGAATCGAGACGTAAAACAAATGACCGTTTTTAAAGCTAGTGTTTCAAAGTATTATATGGGGGATGCGGCGGAGGTGTATACTCCGTAAATAAAAAATTTTTGTTTTACTTGCAATCCCATCTCTCCGCCTAGCCAATGAATATGTCATGGTATATAAGAATGTTTCGAAATTTTCCTTTTCTCTGTTATCTTGGAGAGTTCTCGCGAGTTGTTTATTAAAGGAAAAAACAGGACCTCACATCAATCTAAAAACCCTAAAGCTTCTTCGATACGACCCATTTCAATACCTGTGGTCATATTCCCAATAAGGGCACCTTTTGTATTTGCGACAAGGCCACTACCTATCATAGGGAACCCATGGTTCACAGTTCCAATCATCACCTCAACATCAAAAACCTTTTGCAGTTGTTGCTTTTCTTCATCGGTTGTCTTTGGGTGACAGAGGCAGCCTTTGTTTGTGACCACCGCAGCCATACCAACGGTTCCAAGTGAGGCTATCATTCCTTTCTGAACCTTTACATCAAGGGTGTCACCAATTTTTTTAACTGTAGTGTTTCTCAAATCAGGATGGACGAGTGCCCCGTGATCATTTGTCAGAATATCGTTACCTGCAGCGTTCACAACATCCTTTATTGGAAACACCCGCAGTCCTTGCGCCTCAAGAATATCAAAGGTGTCTTTACTGGCAAATTCTGTGACAATCGCACCAGAGGAGTTACAGACGAGAAGCGAACCAATAATCGTTGAATCAGCGATGCAGAATTCTAGAACCTTAACCCCAAGGACGTTTCCGACCAACTGCTTCGTCTTTTTTGGTAAACCGTGTTGTAAAAAAACAACAGAATCATTCGCTCGGCAATAAATTCCAATATTTGGATTTTCATTGAAATCCAAAAGCTGAAGCATTCCTATTCACTTTTTTTCTCCGTTTTCTTTGAAGCAGATTTCTTCTTGGTTGATTTTGTCGTCGCAGCTTTTTTTGCGGTCTGTGGTTTTTTTCCTGCTTTCTTCTGTTTTGTTGTCGTCTCTGGTTCTTCTTTAGGTTTTTCTTCCTTTTCAGATACCTTCTTCGCGGCGGGTTTTGGTTCTTCTTTCTCCTCAACCTGTTTTTCTTTCGGAGCTTTTTCTTTCTTTTTCTTAATCTTTACATCACCATCGCCGGTTGGAGTAATATCATATCCTTCCGCACCAGGTACCGCTTCTTCTGCTTTCTCTTCCTCTCTTTTGAGAATCGGAGTCTTTTTCTCTTTTTCTTCTTTTAAGAATTCTCGTCGGGATTTCTTTTCTCCAAGTTCAGGGAGTGTTGCTTCGACAACACCATCTTCAAATTTAACGGCACGTACACGAATCTTGCTGGGAACCCAGAATTTTCCATGTGACCATATCTGTTTATTCAAAGAATCATCAATCCAGACATTTTTCCGCTCGACCTTCATATGTTTCATCAGAAAATGACGAATGTCATCAACCGCCCGCGGAGCAGCCCGAGAGGTAGGACCGATTTTCGCTCGTCTGAGTGGAACAATGTAAATTCGTTCAACTTCCTTACCAGTTACTTTCTCAGCCATATGCATCAACCTATCTTCAGTTTATTTCTTCGCCAGTTGCGGGTTTTCGGATGGCGAGTAAATCGTCTATTCGTACGTATCATGACCCATGCTGGTACACGCCGGTTACTTTTTGTTGCCCTGGATAACCGAAATTTCCTTCCTAAGGATTTATGACTTGACATTTATATACCTCTTCTACGAATTGTTATATCACGTTTCTTCGGGAGTATCTTCGAGAGTAAATCCCGTAACTGTTCATCATTTATTTTATTTTTGAGCCGCCCCGATTGCGCAAGCATGATGAGCTGGTTTTCCAAGTTCTCCGCAAGCTCTGGGCGTGCAGCTTTGATCCGCCCAAGCCGTTCTCGTGCGTCATCCATGAGAATCGCTCGGAGGATGAGTTTCTTTTGTTCCTGATATTCCTTTTGTTGCGCCTCTTCGTAATCTTCTTGTGAGAACGCTGGTTGTTGCTGCTGAAGGTCACGCAATTTTTTCTTCCTTATAGCTTCAATATCATCCATAATGGTTTTAAAACCTCAAGACGAACCTATTGCGTTCTCCTATTTAATATTTTTTCAATTCAGGATAGGTTTCAATTAGTGATTTTTTCACCTCAAAAGAGGTGTTATCAAGAAATTTTACGCCTTTCGGCGTGAGCATTCTGCCTTTTCCTTTCATCTTTGTAACATACCCTGCTGTTTCTAGCTGTTGGAGCGCATGACGGACAATCGCACCACTCCCGGCTTCTGCTTTATTGGGTTTCGATCCGCGATTTCGTTTTCCACCGTATTCCGCTCGCATATGCTCAACACCCATTGATTTATTGACATACAATTTTCGAAGGATGGAGGCACATCGTGTATGCCACCAATCTTTCGTCTCTGGCGGGTTTTCTTTGGATACGCCGGTGCGAACAAATTTACTCCAATCCGGAGGAACTATTGTAGAATCGGTTTGTAATTTTTTTGTTAACGCAGCGATTAATTCTTTGGCAGGAACATCATATGCTGTTGTCATGGGAATTCTCTTCCTTACTCGTGAATTTGGGTATCGGTAATAAATCATATGTTATTTAAGCATATTGGATGGGAAATAGGTAATGATTCCTCCAGAAAAGGTTTGAAAAACGATAGATATTCTATTGAGGTCATTGAAGAGAGCTAGAGTGATGATGCAAGGGTATTCGACTGTATTTTTTACATTTAATACAGTAGGAGATGATCATTCCGCGATGGATTCGAACCCGGCAGGTCACTGATGGAACAAGATAACAGTAGCAATGCTTGCAGAATCGTCTTGAGTATTCAACTGGTATAGGCACAAGATATTTCATGGAGATCTGGCGAGCCAAGGTGATATATCGGTCTGAGAAATTCAGTTTTCCTTCAAATGCATACCGCTCTGCAAGAGAAAAAAGATAACGTATCCGATGGAGCGCGATTTTCTTGTAGACCTTCTTTTTTCCATCGTGTTTCCGGGACATCGTGTACCTTGGAAGTTCAACCGATTATAAAATCCTTATGCAAAGAGACAAACTGAGATAAAAGAGAGGTGAGAAAAAGAAAAAAATGAAGAAAGAAGTGAACTTACTTCTTCTTCAGGTATGGAAGTCCTGTTCTTTTATTGACACCAACGGTGTACCCATTTGGCAAATCGCAGGTAGTTCCACTTTTTGGTGATCGTTTGCTGAAGAAATAAATCGTTTGATTTCTTCCGCCTTTAAGCTTTACGTTTCTTGTGTATAAGGTCCAACCCTCGTGTTTGTATGTCATAATACACCTCCTGCCAGGAATGCGTCTCCTGGAATTTAAACCTTTCTTTATTTTCCTCCTGGTGCACTGATAGCACGTGCGAGGGTGACATGTGAATCAAAAAAACAGACAACAGAGATAGAACAAAAATAATAAAAAAGAGCCGGTAGTTGTCGCCCACATTTAAGAATCACATAGGTGTTTTAAATGTTTTCGAAATTTATCGACCAAAGCTCTTGTTTCTTTATATACTCTTGGTCAAGAGGGATGTGAAACTAATGTCAAACGGAAACCTTGCGTTCATTGGTTTGGGTTTATACGATGATGCAGACATCTCATTAAAAGGGCTCCAAGAACTCCGTCAATGTGATTTGGTGTTTGCTGAATTTTATACAACAATCTTAGGAAAATTTGACAAGAAAAATCTTGAGACAACCATTGGGAAAGAAATTGAGATCTTATCTAGAGAAGATACTGAAAAAGGTGATACAATCATTTCAGCGGCATTGGAAAAACACGTCGGATTTCTTACAGGGGGGGACCCTATGATTGCAACCACCCATGTTGACCTACGGCTCCGTGCAATAAAACAAGGGATTCTGACAAAGATCATCCATAGTAGCAGTATCGCAACAGCCGTCCCGGGACTGCTTGGACTACAGAACTACAAATTCGGTAGGACTACGACGCTCGCTTATCCTGAAAAAGACTACTTCCCGACGAGCCCATACACGGTGATACGAGAGAATAAAAAAATGGGGCTCCATACCCTGGTTTTGCTTGACATCCAAGCAGATAAAAACAAATTCATGACGGCAAACGAAGGATTAGAATTACTCCTGAAAATAGAAAAAAAACTTCGGAAACGCCTCATCACAAACGATACATTAGCCTGTGTCGTTGCTCGTGCGGGTGCACCGTACCCCGTCGTTGTAGCAAACACAATACAAATGCTTAAAAAAATGGATTTTGGTTCACCCTTACATACCCTTGTAATACCAGGAAACCTGCATTTCATGGAAGTCGAAGCTCTGGAACTCTGTGCGGCTCTACCTTTTAAATTAAAAAGAAAAATACAAAAACTATAATAACCCTGCATAATATTCGGCCCATAGACAACAAAAGGGGTATGGATGCAACAAGAAAAAAACGACTTTGTCGGTCTTATCTATGGCGATGTTGGTTCAACAAAATTCAACTTCACAGTCGATAGTCGTAACCTTCGCAAGTTCGATTATGTTGCAGCACCGCATGAAGAAGGCTATGTTCTTGCACAGGTTATGGATATTAAAGGATACTCGGATTTGAAATTCGAAGATGCCATTACCATAAAGAGTAATGGGTCTGTCCCCCCGATTAAAAGCGATATTTCTGCATACGCTGAAGTAATAGGGTATCGTGACAACGAAGGCCATCTGCAGGCACCCCGCAGTCCTTTCGAAGCAGGATCGCAGATTTCATTAGCCCGCGAGGATCTCATACGTCATGTGCTTGGCTTGCATGCTGAGAAAGAAAACGGTGCGTACCTTGGTCTACTCAAAGGACATGACCTGCCAGTCTACCTCAACATAGATTCACTCGTCCAAAAGCATATCTGCATTCTTGCAAAAACAGGTGGCGGTAAAAGCTACGCCTGTGGTGTTCTCATCGAAGAACTGCTCAAGAAGAAAATACCCCTAGTTATTATCGATACCCACGGCGAGTACATCTCCCTAAGCAAAGCAAACAAAGATAAAAAAGATCAAAAGAACATGGAGAAATTCAACGTCAAGCCCTGTGATTATGGCAGTCAAATTGCTGGGTTTTCTCCCCTCTCCAGTGGAGAAGGAATGACTCATTTAACGTTGAATGGAATGAACCTTGAGGGAAGAGAAATCCTTGATTTACTGCAGGCAAAACTCTCAGGACCTCAGATAGCAGTTTTATATCAGACCATAAAAGAACTTAAAGAATTTAAACAAGTCTATAGTATTAGAGATATTATTGAAGCGGTTGAAAGAACAAAGAGCAATGCCCGCTGGAACGTCATTGCCTCATTAGAATCCTTAGACTCAATTGGTGTTTTTTCTGATAAGGGTACATCAACGGATGAACTCGTACAAAAGGGGAAATGCTCGATTATCAATATGAGAGGAGTGCCACCAGACATCCAAGATGTAGTGGTAGCTCGATTAACTGAAGAGTTGTTCACCGATAGAAAAGCAGGGAAGATACCTCCGTTTCTCTTTGTCGTCGAAGAAGCCCATAATTACTGCCCTGAACATGGAATCGGTCATGCGGTTTCCTCCAGCATGCTTCGAACAGTTGCGTCTGAGGGGAGGAAATTCGGTATGGGGCTTTGTGTGGTCAGCCAGCGTCCTGCAAAGATTGACAAAAACATCATTTCACAGTGTAATACTAACATCATTCTAAAGGTCACCAACCCTAATGATTTGAAGGCGATTATTCAGTCTGTTGAAGGTTTAACAAGTCAAACCTACGACGAGATACAACGATTACCAATCGGTGTCGCATTAATCTCCGGTGCTACCATTCAAATCCCGATTTTGGTTGAAATCAGAACACGAGAGACAGACCATGGGGGTAAATCCGTAACCGTCTTCAAAGATATCGACCCATCTGAATATAAAGTGAAGATGCCAAAGATGCCTCCACCACCATCCAGACAAGAGACTCGACAGGAACAAAAACCAAGTAATCTTCAGAAGAATGTTACTGAGAAAGCGATAATGGTCAATCGTGTTGCAAAAAGATTAGGATGGGTCACGACAGATGATCCTGATGAAACAATTAAATTCCTTAGTCTTGAAGCTGAAGAAATGAAAGAGAATGTCTACAAATATCTTGAATCACTCGCACAACTGGGTGCTAATTTCTGCCATAAGGATAACCCTGGCTGTTTGCAATGCCCAATGGCAAACGGATGCCGGTATCATTTGGCGCATAACAAGAAATCTCGCTCTCAAGCGCAGAAGCATCGATTAGGGTTGTTTAAGCGAGATAAAGTAAGGACCGTATGAGAACAAAATATACTTGGCGCCTCTTCTCGGCGTGTCTGCTTGTTTTTCTCGTCATTATTTCCGGTTGTGAATTCATACTTCCACCGACGATGTATGAGACTAGTCCCATACGAATTAGCTATGAGCTTACCTACGGGTATGACATCAATAGTGCGGGGATGGGGATCTATGAGATTATTTACTGGTGTGATACTCCTGAAATCCTCAGGGGAACCACAAGATACACTCTTCTTTATGATAAAGAATATGAAACAAAAACAGTGCTGAATAATACATTTATTCTATGGAATATATCTGCAAGAGACGAACGGACGTTTCAACTGGGAATTTCAGCAACGGTTGAAGCTTCGAGTTATTTAGCCGCTGATTTGAACGGAGAAGATGCCTTAACTTTACCAGAGATCAGAGAGGAACATATGAAAATCATTACTCAATACACACAACTACAAGCAAATGAGACGATACGGTTTATTGACCCATTTGATCCTGAGGTTCTTTCTATAGCAACGACGGTTCTCCAGAACGCACAAAGCGATAATTCTTTTGTTATAGCAAAAGCATTATTTTCTTGGTTGAAACAGAATATCGAATATAACACTCATCCTGAGGAAAAAGCAGTCCGATCCGCCACAGTCACCTTAGAAAACAGAAAAGGAGATTGTGATGATCTATCATTTCTATATATATCATTGTGCAGATCAGTAGGTATCCCTGCTCGCTTCATTCGTGGATTTTTGGTAGCAGAAACCGCACCTGGCACAGTCAGCGCTGTTGCTCATGCGTGGGTTGAGATATTTGTCGGAACCAGTGATAGCCTCAGCGGATGGATCCCAGTTGAATGTGCCTGTTGTTCGAACTCGATTGAGACAGATATCAATCAGAATTTTGGGGTGGAAAGCGCATTCCATCTACGACTGTTTACTGATGATGGGAGTAACGAGTCTCTTTCTTCGTCATTAACTGGGATTTCCTATGTAACCCATCAACCAAACATGGATATCACTCTTCAATCAATTACTGAAACTAATAACTATCAAGAGCTTGAATCAAGAAAGCTCGTTATTACAGACAATAACATACGCTATTACGAGTAAATGCTCGAAAACAAAAACGTTATTTCTTAATATCGGTTTCCTCCACCTCGTGGTCGTGATCTCCTGGTCGATGATAAAACCGCAGAAGAATTTACAAAATACATGAAAAAATTCACTGATTTGTACGTCTCGTTATCGAAAATCGTTCAGACACACACCAGTAGATTTCATCCTGTTATCCTCGATCTTGGTTGTGGACCAGGGTTATTATCTGTTGAAATTCAAAAACAGATTCCTGATTCGATGGTTATTGGGATCGACCCTTTGATGAAGATGTTGGTGTTAGCAAACAATAACATGAAAGAATCAAGTGTTTCTGGATTTCATCCTCTTCGTGGCGTCTCAGAGAGAATTGCTTTGAAAAATGAAAGTATCGATACAATTGTATGTCGATTCAGTCTTCCATATTGGAAGTATCCCCACCAGAGTTTTTCTGAAATCAATCGGGTTCTGAAACCGGGTGGTAAGATTATCTTCGAAGCGTTGAACAAGGAGTTTCCCCGATGGAGACTTTTCTGTATTAAAATCGGAATGTTGTTGAACCATTCAGGCAGAGATGTGAGTAAATATCATGTCGATGCTTATGATTTCGCATATACTCAAGAAGAAGTAGAACTCTTCTTATCAAAAGCAGGATTTACCATCATTAATAAAGAAGGGAAAAAAAACGAATGGAAATTCCTTATTGTCGCAGAGAAAAGATAGGTGTCATTTTAATTTGTATTCCTCCTATGAGTTCAATCATAT
>CAZLDE010000068.1:0-8188 GCA_964558215.1 uncultured Thermoplasmatales archaeon | reverse complement strand
GTTACATACCCTAAGGAGATACGGTCGGCGAATGCGGCGTATGCATCGATATTTTCCCCTGTGATTCCTCCTGAGACCTCGATGAGTGTCTTTGGATTGATCTGGCGAATCTTTTGTGTAATCGTTTTTCCTAGTATCGGGTCGATGTTATCAAGCATGATGCACTGGACGTTCATCTTTGCTGCAACGAGAGCATCTCTTTCGTTTTCCACCTCGATTTCTATGTCTATTCGGGGGAGTGTTTGTTGTACTCTCTTGATTGCTTCCTCAACAGAACCTATGAGCTTCAGATGATTATCTTTGATGAGAACCGCATCATATAACCCATAGCGGTGCGGTTCACCACCGCCAAGTGTTACTGCCTTTTTTTCATAGAGTCGGAACCCGGGGGTTGTCTTTCGTGTCGCTGCGATCGTCACCTTCGGATTTATCTTTTTACATCGTTGTACTAGTTTATATGTCTCTGTGGCGATTCCACTCATTCTTCCTAATAGATTCAAGGCAAGCCGTTCAGCCTTTAAAATGGAACGAGCTGGTCCGTCTATCTTAAGGATAGTGGTTCCCTTCGTGACCCTCTCACCATCGTTATGAACCCGTTTACTTCGTGCCCCTGTTTTCTTAAAGACTTGTTGGGCTTCTTTTAAGCCAGCGATGATGCAATCCTGTTTAGCGATGATAACGGCTCGTGCTCTTTGTGTTGTAAATAAGGCATCAGAGGTGATGTCTCCTTTTTTTCTGAGATCCTCAGACAAGAAGCGATCGATTTCGTCCATAACGATATTTTTTATAGGTAATTGCTGTTTAAAGGTTTTGGGGAAACGGGGTATGAAGCTTGGCATAATCGGATGTGGTGCGATCGGGACAGATGTCGCAAAAGCCGCTGATACAATGGATGACATCGAGAAAATCTATCTTTTCGATAGCAATCCTACAGCTGCAGAGAAACTCTGTTCTCTTCTAAAAAAAGCATCGATTAAAACAGTGAAAGAATTTCTCAAGGAAGTTGATGTCGTCTTCGAAGCTGCATCCCAACAGGCTGTCACTCAGTATGCTGCTGGAATCCTTGACGCACAGAAAGATCTCATCATCATGAGCATTGGCAGTTTATTTGACGATGTGTTCCGTAAAAAACTGGAAAACATCGCACGGAAGTATCATCGTAAAATCTACCTTCCCTCTGGTGCGGTCTGTGGGATTGATGGTGTTCTCGCAGCGAGTGTCGAGAAGCTTGACAGCGTGACGTTGGTTACGACCAAACCACCCGCATCCCTTGGAATATCTGTTGAGAATCGAACGATTGTCTTTGAGGGGACTGCTCGGGAGGCAGTAAAGCAATTCCCACGGAACATAAACGTCGCAGCGTGTCTGTCTCTGGCGGGCGTTGGTTTTGATGAGACAAAGGTAGAAATCGTCGCGGATCCTGTGGAGACGAGGATAAACCATAAGATCCTTGTGCATGGGCGGTTCGGCAGGCTTCGTGCTGAGGTAGAGAACATGCCTAATCCGAATAACCCGCAATCAAGCTACATGGCCTCGTTGTCTGCGATTGCTACCTTGCGCCGGGTGCTTGACCCACTGCAAATCGCATAACATTATGATTCTTTTTCATTTTTTTTTTCAGCGGTTCATAGTTTTTTTTTTTTAAGGTTTTTTAACACTAAAACCTTAATAGGACAGTGCTTTTACGAGGCTGTTGGAAAAAATGACCTTTGAGATTAAGGAGCGAGACGCAGCTGGCCGTTTGTGTCGGTTCACAACCAAACATGGGACGGTGACGACACCCAACCTCCTTCCGGTGATCAATCCAAATAAACTATTGATATCACCGCAGGAGATGAGAACGCGATTTGGTGTGGAGATACTTATCACCAACTCATATATTATCTATAAGAACCCTGGGTTGCGACAGCAGGCGTTGAAATCCGGTTTGCATGGTCTGCTTGATTTCCAGGGTTCCATCATGACTGATTCTGGTACGTTTCAGAACTATGTCTATGGTGATGTCACCCTTGACCCTGTTGAGATCGTGCAGTTCCAGCGGGATATTGGCAGTGACATCGGCACCATCTTGGATATCTTTGGAACCCCGGGACAAACAAAGGAGAAGGCTTTCGAGGGGGTTACGGAGACTATTAGAAGAGCAGAAGTAAGCAGCCCCCATAAAGGAGAAATGCTTCTTGCGTTTCCTGTCCAAGGATCAGTGTATCCAGACCTCCGGGAACAGTGTGCACGTGCTCTGAGTTCACTTGATGGTGATTTCTATCCGATTGGCGGGGTTGTCCCCTTGATGGAGAACCAGCGGTACTCGGATCTTGTCTGTTGTATCCTTGCCGCAAAACGTGGGCTTGATCCTTCTAAACCCGTGCATTTGTTTGGTGCGGGTCATCCCGTGATCTTTTCCCTTGCCGTTGCCCTTGGTTGTGATTTCTTTGATTCCTCTGCGTATGCGAAATACGCTGCTGATGGACGGATGATTTTCCCATGGGGGACTGAAAAATTCGAGGATCTTTTAGAGCTTCCCTGCTGTTGTCCTGTCTGCTCCCGATACTCTGTTTCTGAGTTAAAGGAACTCGGAGCAATGGAGCGGACGGTGCAACTTGCGTTGCACAATCTGTATATAAGCTTCATGGAGCTGCGGACGATCAGGGTCGCGATTACAGAGGGATGGTTGTGGGAACTTGTCGAACAACGAGCATCGGCAAATCCCTTCCTGGCTGATGCGTTACGGGTGCTCCGTGAACCAGCTCATCTGGACTGGCTTGAACTGTTTGAACCCACCAGTAAAAAAACCGCGTTGTGCTATACCGGTCCTCAGACGATGTATCAACCGACGTTGTATCGGTATCATCAACGGTTGTTTTCAAGATTTGATCCCTTGTTTACCACCACGGTCGTGTTTCCTGAGGGGACAAAACCGTACTCGGTGTATTATTCAAAGGAGATGAAGCAGGTTCTTGAGAAAAGAAACGTTAATTTTGTCGTTCGTTCCACTCTGGGGCCTGTTCCTTTTGAGCTTGATGAGATGTACCCGCTTGCACAGTCGGTGTTTCCGGTAGATGTTGATACGGAAACCAGGCAGCGAGCAGATATGGTCGCAGATGATTTCCTTAGAACCGTCACTGTTGTCCCGTGGGGAACAAAAGAGTTGTTCGAAGCGAAGAAATCCAAGCGGGCTGTCGATTTTGATCTGAGGCGGATTGCTGCTGTTTCAGACATGCAGTTTGGGCGTGGCGCATCAGAAGCTCTCCTTGATGGGAAGGTTTCTCTTGTGAAATCAAAACGGACTGGGAAGATACGCAACATCTCTTGTGATGGGTCTCATGTGCTTTCCATGCGGGCTGAGGATGGTCTTTTTACCTTAAAACTTGAGGGAGGACGGCGATTACATAGGCGGTTCCGTTATCCTCTATTACGGGTCGTTGTCGAACCAGATGCAGTACCGTTTGTGAAAGAAGGAAAAAGCGTGTTTGCGAAGTTTGTGTCAGATTGCGACCCTGGCCTCCGCCCGTTTGATGAATGCATCATCGTCGATGAGGCTGATGAGTTTCTGACGGTGGGTCGGACTCTTCTAACTAGGGATGAAATGCTTTCGTTTCATCAGGGGATGGCGGTGAAAACCCGGGAGTCTATTTAATAGATGGTTTTCAGCCTCAATCAAAACTCTTATTATCTTCATTGCGATTACTGGCATGGTTGCACTTTACAAAGGAGATTTAAAACGAGGAATGGAGAATATGAACAAGTTCCATGAGATTTCTGAGCAGATAAAAAACCTGATAACCACCCGGGATTTCTTAAAAGAGAAATATGAAGCATCTGACTATCATAAGAAGAAAGAAGAGTTTCCGCAATCAGCGGTACCACCTACACCTGAGGACGGGGAGATCTACCGGTTGCTTACCGCTATCCAGCAGCTTGATAAGTATATCAAGGAGTTGCAGGAACTGCAGTTAAAGGTCCTCAAGCAAGAGGAAAAATAGCGTTCTTTCTTTTCAATTATTTTTTTCTTATTTCAAGCATCCTTTTTTCTATGTCTTTCTGGAGTATGTCAGCGATGTCTCTTTTTGTGAACACATCTGCTTTGATGGCAGTTGAGATTTTTATCGCAAAGAGCCGAGCGATTTTTCCTCTCTCAGTCTTTGGTGCACAGTTGATTGTTTGATTCTGGAAGATAACCCCGTGTTTCGGCGGTCGTCCCCCGTCTTTTTTGAACCGGAAGAGTGCTTTTTCTGCGCCAAGGATTTGGATTGTCGATGCTGGCATCATCGCCATTTTCTGCATCCCTCCCGCGAGGGCAATGAGTCTGGCTCCTATCAGTGGTCCGATGATTTGGCTGGTGTTCGGGGCAATCGTCTTCATGTCTTTTTCTATTTCATCTTGCAATCGGAGGATCTCCTCATTGACCGCTGTCAATGTTTTCTCGAATGGTTTTACTTTTTTTGTTGATGTCGGTAGCACTGCCCAGCAGGTGAGGCGTTCTGAGAGGAGATTTGCTGTCTGGATGAGGTCATCTAGTGCGTTGACCATCTGTATAAGTTGGAGGTCCTCTGATTGTAATAGTTCGTGTAATCGTTCTTGTGCCAGCAGCAGTGCTGCCTCGTGAAGGAGGTCCTGGGAAAATCCGTACTGTTCGGGGTCAAGTTGGATGGTTTTGAAGACAGGGTTTTCAGGGTCATAGGTCCCGAGTTGCTGGAGTCGTCTTTCATTGACAAGAAGATATGTGTTTTTTACCAGATCTTTTTCTTCGTCTAGGATGTTATTTTTTTCAATTTCTTGTAATCGAAACGCGATTTCTTTTGGTTTTTTAGGGAATAATATTTTGTATTGAACATGCGTCTCATCGCAAACGAATGTTCCGAACCATTTTGTGAGAAGATACCCAGTCATCCTTGGTGGATAAGAAATCCGTTTTAATGTAGTTTACGCTAGAGAATTGATATCTTATCCTGGTGATAAAAGAGATTTTAAATATAGGAACTTGTATTACGTGTGTTAACAAGTATCGAAGTATTGGGGGTTTTTAATGAAACCGGAAAAAAAAGAAAGAATTGTCCTTACCAATGTCATAGAGACTGAGCTTGATATTCTGAAAAGACATGTGCTTGTTCTTCAAACTTTAAAACAGAATGAACCAGCTGGAATCATTAAATTATCCGAACTTACCAAACATCCACAGCATATGGTGCGTTATTCGTTACGGATTTTGGAGCAGGAAGGACTTATCGAGCCATCCCCGCAGGGGGCGGTGACGACAGAGTCTGCCAATAAGGCTACCCCGATGCTGAAGCAGAAACTCAAAGAAATGCAGGAGACCATTAGCGAGATTGTTCAAGAACTCGGTTAATATTTTTTTTAGTATTTTGCCGCGGTAACTCAGATGGGAGAGTGCACGGCTGAAGACCGTGATGTCGAGGGTTCGATCCCCTCCTGCGGCATCTATAAAAATATTGTGACAGAAAGGCACTGACAGAGGTAAATACAGGGGGGTAATACTTGATTTTTATGTCACTATTTTTCTGTTTTTTTCGTAGTATATTAATCTCATCCGACTTTCTGCTAATTGATGACAATATTGCGATCTGATTCTTAATCCCCTGGGGTTCACCTCCCGTCCCCTGCCTTTTTTATACCACTGGTACACCGAAGATTTTTACGTTAAAATGTGTTCTCCATCGCCAAAGTTATACCGTGACTTATTAAATTTTGAGAGATGATCTGAACCATTAGTGATAGTCTCATATGCTTCTGGTTTGTTTTTGAGAAAATAGTCAAACCAACCGATCGCATATTTTAGACATAGTTCTTTTTGCCAAGGTGGGCATAAACAATATCTTCCAAATGCCGCTGTAAAACCTATATGCGTCCCATATTGTATTGCAATCAATTCCTTAGGAGCGTTTGCATGTTTATAGCAAAGAGAGGCTATCGGAATGCTAACGGTGATATCAAAACATCCGGCTTGGAGTTGAATCGGCGCATCGATATTTTTTGCATCTCGAATATTGCCCTGTGATAATGCGACCACCGCACCTATTCTTCTATCAACAGCGGCTGTTTCTGTCACTGTAAAACTACCCAACGAATGGCCAATAAGACCTATAGATGTGTTATCAACTAGGTTTTTAATTGGGCTTTCATCGGTTAAATACGTGACAGCATCCATCGTTGCGGTAACTAATTCATCGCTCATATAATGTAACGGTACTTCAAACAATACACCAAATCTGAAATAAAAATTCAAGGACGGTATCGAAATATTTCTATTCCCAAAGATACCTTCTGATCGACCTTGGCCGGGATAATCATAGAGTAAAACAACATACCCTTGCTCTGCTAACGCTTTTGGTATCCAACTATACGCCTCGACATACCCAGCAAATCCTTCACAAAAAACTATTCCTGGGTATGTTCCGGATTGTTCGGATGGATAGTATATCTCGCCATACAATGTGTAATTATTACTTTCAAATGTTATGTCTATTATTTCTATAGTGTCTCCTTTTGTAACGTGCGTCGAAATAGTTTTTACTGAATGAGCAGAACCAACTGAACAAAGGAGTACGACTAGGGAAATTGCCACTATTTTTGGAAACATAACAAATGATGATGTAATTTCTATCTTATAAGTATTTTTCCACCTATTCCAAAACATTTCGATGAACAAGGGTTATTTTTTGGCAATCATATGTGTTGATCTCTTCCAGTGTATTTTTTTCATCCTAACATTGAGTTAAATAACCATGGATTGTTATTTTCTATAGGGCTTGGAATGATAGGAATACGTATGCTCTGATAATGAGTGGTCTATGTGTTGTGATTATTCTTATGTTGGGTTCGTTGTGTACTGTTGTTGGGTATCAGAAAGTTCAATCATCAAAAAAAACAAACGATAAATGAAACAGTCAATCAGGGAGAGCTATTATTCCAGACTATTGTTGATATTGCCAATAACAAGGAGATACAACGAATCATTCTGAAATATCAAATGAGCCGAGGGATATTCCCAGGATAAAAGATTCCTATTTTAACAAAGGATCTACTCAAACAGATGTATCTTATTGGATTGATACCATCAAAGATTATCAGGAAATCAAGGATGCAATCAATAGTTGAGACGTATCAGTTCAGTAATCAAAAGATACAAAAGAAATTAATGCTGTTATTGAAAAAGATGTTACTCTCGAAAGAGAATTGACACAACACACACAAACTCACAGTGTGATTCCGATAATAGACAAAAGGCTTTTTGGTAATCCTTAAAAAGAATTGTTTGTTTCAGTCTGCTTTATGAGCGAAAAAGATAGTCATAACAAATTCAGGAAAAATAGTCTCTTTGTCATAGCCATCGTCATCGTCATATCTGTTGGTCTCTGCGGCTGTACAACGACGCCTCCGAACAACCCCCCAGAAACCAGTCTTTTGACAGTGCAGGTTGGTTCGCTTCTGTATAACTATTCACTTACGGATCTTACAGAACTTGATGCAGTGTCGGGGCAGGGAAGTTATATCAATAAAGTCGGTAAGATCACTGGGCCAAATACGTATACTGGTATGACCGTGAGCGTCCTTTTAGAATCGATTCCGTCTCTCCCGAGCAACTACACATTCCGTGCGATCGCAAGTGACGGATATGCCCGTAATTTTTCGAGTGATGAACTGAATGGGTACGTGACGGTCTTCAATGAGACCGGGGCGGAACTTGGAACTGGGATTATCACTATGATTGTCGCCTATGAGGAAAATGGAGTGTTTTTGAATGAGACGACAAAAGGTCCGTTGCGGATTGCATTTATCGATGATGAACCGTCTATCACCAACTCGGGGTTGTGGTTAAGTTCTCTTGTGAAAATTGAGATTATCGCGGAATAAATACCTATGGAAGAAAAAGGATAACCTCTACAGGTAAAAAGGTAAAGACGAGTAATCCTTCCTCTGTTCTTTTTCTACCACTCTATTCGAACATTTTTTTTTCTTTTTTCTAACGGATACGTAATCCTCTTGTAAATTTATCAAAAACTCTTTTTGTATTGTTGGAGGATGTTATACTTGACTTCTATCTTTAAATCGTATTTTGCTTTGAACATCCGTGTCTTAAAAAATTGCATAACAATTAAATATCGTTATAATATACATTTATTAACTGCGACTGGGAATACCGCGTGGTCTGAAGCAACAGCGTAAGACCCGC
>CAZLDE010000067.1:0-8372 GCA_964558215.1 uncultured Thermoplasmatales archaeon | reverse complement strand
CTTGAAGAACTAGAACAAAACGATGGAGACACCATACCAATATCAGAATCATTTCTTTTTTTACCAAATAACTCAATCATTAGCACATCCAATTCAAAAATAGAAGGAAATCTACAGATTGGAAAAGAATGCAAATTATTAGGAAATTACGATGTGAAAGGAAATGTCTCAGTCAACGAGAAATCAGAAATCTTTGGCGCAGTAAAATCCACAGGAAACATATTTATCGGCAAAAAGGTAAAAATCCATGGGAACATTACCTCTACGGCGCTGGTGAATATCACAGACCATGCACACATCATCGGTGACATCGATGCAGAGGAAATTTTACTTTCAAAAACCGCTTCTATACAAGGAACCATTCTAGCAAAGAAAGGTATCTCATTTGTCGATATCGCAAAAGAGATGGCGTCTGAAAAGATTACCCGCTTTGATAACGATGTTGACATGGTTGATGAAGTAAAAGAAATGTTGGAGTAGAAAAAAAATGCAACTTGGTATTGTTGGAAAACCAAATGTTGGAAAATCTACTTTTTTCAATGCAGCAACCAAAGCACATGCCGAGATAGCAAATTACCCCTTTACAACCATCCAGGCAAACCGGGGTGTGATGTACATTAGGAAACCCTGCCCCTGCAGAGAGACTCACGTTACCTGCACACCTCATAACTCACGATGCATCGATGGGATACGATTCGTCCCCATCGAGGCGATAGATGTCGCTGGACTTGTCCCTGATGCCCATAAAGGAAAAGGATTGGGAAACAAATTTCTTGATGATTTACGACAAGCACACGCACTCATCCATATAGTCGATGCATCAGGGAGCACGGATGCAGAAGGAAACCCCTGCAATATCGGAACCCACGATCCCCTCTCCGATGTCGTGTTTCTTGAAAAAGAAATCAATTATTGGCTCTTTGGTATTATAAAAAAAAGCTGGGAAGTCATCGCACGAAAATGCGAGCTTGAAGGAAAAAAAATAGAAAAAATGCTTGCAGAACAGCTCACAGGTCTTGGGATTAAAGAAGAACATATCACAGGTGCCATCAGAAAAATCAATCTGGACAACGCAAGACCTTCTCAATGGAATGACGAACACATTTTCAAACTCACAGATTATGTTCGTATCATAAGTAAACCCATTATTATCGCGTTTAACAAATGCGACAAAGCACCAGAAGGCCTTATGGAAAAAAGAAACGAACTGACAGACTATATTGTTATCCCCTGCAGTGCAGAAAGCGAACTGGCATTAAACAATGCGACAGAAAAAGGAATTATCGCATATACACCGGGTTCAAACGACTTTTCACTTCTTAAGAAAGAAGAACTGACTGAAAATCAGCTCAAAGCGTTAGAATACATCAGAACACATGTCCTTGCAAAATATGGTTCGACAGGTGTACAAAAATGTATCGATGAAGCCGTACGCATGCTTGACCTAATTGTCGTATACCCTGTTGAAGACGAACATCATTTAACTGATAAAGAAGGACGCGTACTTCCTGACGCGCACCTTATCCCACGAGGATCAACCGCAAAAGACCTTGCTTATAAAGTACATACCGACCTCGGTGATCATTTCATCAGAGGGATCGACGCACGAACCCATCGAATCATCGGGGCTGACCATCAGTTGAAAGATGGGGATATTATCAGCATCATAGCAGATGTGTGAACGTCGCAAGAGGATACTTCGCCGAACACGTAGGTGCATATAGAGCTGCACGGCGAAGGGATAACGAGCTGCCTTGTAGATGCATAGGTATCTACAAAACAGCCTTTTATAGTCCGGTCTTGTTGCTTTTTTGGGATCACTAAAAAAAATTCTTCACTAGGAGGAAGAACGGTGTCGATAAGAAAAATTAGCAATAAAAGTCTATCGCGAAACTTGAAAACAAGAAAAGCACCATTACGGGTGCTTCCCTTGGCCACCTTTAATTCTAGACACCGCATCAAACAAAAAATAAACAAAAAAATGATGGAGGAACACGAATCTCAAACGATTCCCCCATCAACAATGCCAAATAAACTTCAAAAAGTCATTCGATCAACGGGGAACAGCCTAAAAAACACTGCGAAAAAAGCACCGCTGACCATTAAACCATTGATAAATTTTCATTTCAAAATGAACCCCTTACGATGGATCTTATTACTTATCTTTGTCTATCTTGCTGCGGGAACAGGCATTGTGATGATCCAGGATGGGACCGAGTCGCTGAAAAACATCGTCATCTATAGTATTATGGGATTTTTCACGTTCTTTATGGGCTATCTGGGTTGGATCCTCGCCCGTGATGTGCTCATGATTGTCTTTGATAAGAAACATGCTCGAAATGAGCTTGAAATAGAGACATAAGCATTGTCTCATCCTCTATCCTTTTATATCTTTCTTTTTATTGTCTTATTGAGGTATAGTACGTGATCTTCTTTGATAACCATCTTCATCTTCGACGAGACGGGAAATTTCTCGAAGCTGTACGAGAATTCCAAAACGCTGGTGGAACCCATTTCAGTCTATGTCAATATCCGATGACAGAAATCGTTTTAAAAGAGAAAAGCTACCAATCTTGCTATGAAGAAACTCTCCGTATGGCTGAGGAAATACAAACAGCTATCCCAGTCGGTGTGTTTGTCGTTGTCGGTCCATACCCTGTCGATCTTTTACCGTTACAGGAAACGTTCGGTAGACAAGCAGCTATCTCGATTATGAAAAAAGGGATGGATGACGCAGCAGACCTCTGTGAAGAAAAGAAATGTATTGCCATTGGTGAGATAGGACGTCCCCATTTTCCTGTAAACCAGCAACTCATCCAGGATTCAAACGACATCCTTTTATATGGAATGCAGAAAGCAAAAGACGTTGGAGTGCCGGTTGTGCTGCATACGGAAACATCGACACCTTCGCAATGTAAAGAGTTAGTCGAAATGGGAAAAAAAGCTGGGTTGAAACCAGAAAAAATAATAAAACATTTTGCACCCCCGTTAATCAGCTCTACTGAAAATTATGGGTTGATTCCATCAGTTCTTGCCAGCAGAAAAAATATAATCGAGGCTGTCGGAAAAGGAACCCGTTTTCTAATGGAGACGGACTACATCGACGATCTCCGACGCCCAGGGGCGGTCCTTGCCCCAAAATCCGTCCCAAAACTAACAAAAAGGCTTATCGAGGAACATATCATGTCAGAACAACAAGCCTATACGATTCATGTCACAAATCCTCAGAACATCTATGGAATAGAGTTAGAATGATAATTCTGATAATCAAACCTATAAAGAGGTAAAGGATGTATTGATACACATCAGAGGACGTTATATGTCAATCTTCAGAGGTTTCATCGCAATAGATATTACCGCCGCCCCAACTTTGTTGGAATTTGTAAAAGAAATCAGCAAGACAGGAGCGGATGTGAAACTTGTCGAACCGGAAAACATTCATATCACGATAAAGTTCCTAGGTGATACTGAAGAAAAATATATCGATGCCATCGAAATGAGTATCAAAGAATCAGTTAAAGACACCTCACCTTTTCCAGTTACCCTGAAAGGAACAGGTGTCTTTCCTAACGATAAGTACATAAAAGTCCTATGGGTAGGAATAACCGATACCAGCAGAATAGAAACAATAGCCCGTTCCATTGACACCTCGCTAGCACCATTAGGATTCAAAAAGGAACAAAAAGGATTTTCTGCTCATCTGACAGTAGGTCGTGTCAAAACAGCCAGAAAGAAAGATCAACTCCTCAGTCTCATTGAGCGTTTCAAAAACGAAGAATTTACTACTCAAGAGGTTCGTTCGATTGTGCTGAAGAAAAGCGAACTTACCTCAAAAGGACCGATTTATAGCACGGTTCGAGAAGTACATCTATGAGATGGCGGTGAAATCATAGAACCTTGGTTTTTGATTTTAGCGACTTTGAACCTCCTTCTGTTTGTCACCTCTGTGCTTTTTATCATTCCAAAAACCACGTGGAAACAAACGGTCCAGGATTATAAAAAAATCCTCTCCGCTCATATCACCTTGCTGTTGCTTATCATCCTTGTTGTGATCGTTCAACTCCTGGAAGTTAACATTATCGACTCCTATACGACGTCACTCATCGGTCAGGACTTCACAGCAGCTATAAAATCTATCGAAAATGGGGCGGTGTACTGGTTCTCACAACACTGGACACCGATGCTTTTGTACTTTTTTGTCTTCATTTACATCGGCTTGTACCCTTTTCTACTCTGGTTTTCGCTTCTCTACTTCTTAATTACTGATGAAAAAAAAGCGATGAGAACATTTGCCTATTGCCTGATTGGCATTTATGCTATCGCTTTGCCATTTTATCTGTTCTTCCCTATCACAAACGTCTACACCTATTATGGACTAACATCAGCACTAGACTTAGCCATCCCTACTGTTGAACAATTTTTTTATACAACGACGACAAACAACAACTGTTTCCCTTCACTGCACGTCGCAATATCCATCCTGATAACAAAAACTGCATCGTATACCAGGAACAAAAGATTAATCTACCTAACCTACTTCTGCGCCATTGGCGTTATCTGCGCAGTTATCTATTTAGCTATTCACTGGATAACTGATGTATTAGCAGGACTACTCCTTGGATTTGGGGTATTCGCTCTTGTTCAATACTTCATAAAGGAGACATAAATGATTCCCAGATCGAAACAAATTGAGAACAGAGTCTTAAAAAAAATTACACCGACCGCTAAGGAAAAAAAAAAGATAGAACGTATAATTGAATTACTCAAAAGAAAGGTACGCAAGGAAATCATCAAGACAAAGATACCAATCAAAATTAAACTTGTTGGTTCGACTGCGAAAGACACCTACATCCGTACCTCTGTTGATATCGATCTTTTCCTCCTCTTTCCAGCGACCACTCCACGAGAAATACTACAAGAAAAAGGACTTGCCATCGGTCGCGCGATCCTGGAGAACCAGGAAGAATGCTTCGCAGAACACCCCTATATCCGTGGGGTGTTTCAAGGTTATAAGACTGAGTTGGTCCCCTGCTATAAAATCGACGATGCCTCACAGAAACTCTCAGCTGTTGATCGTACACCATTACATACAAAATTCATAAACAAGCACCTAAAGGAATCACAGAAGAGAGAAGTAAGACTTTTCAAACAATTTCTTAAGGGTATAGGTTGCTATGGGGCAGAGGCAGAAATCGAAGGATTCTCAGGGTATCTCTGTGAAATCATGATCGTGAAATATGGGGCTTTCCAAGAGGTGGTGGAAAATGTCGCACGATGGAGGTATGGAGAAACACTAGCACTTAACCCAGGAGCATACCCTGGTTTTACAAGCCCGTTAACGTTTATCGATCCGGTGGATTCTGAAAGGAATGTAGCTTCTGCTCTTTCGAAAGAAAAATTTGATGTCCTGCAAAAAGCATGTAAAGACTACCAAAAACATCCAAAGATGAGCTTTTTTTTCCCAAATAAACTCATACCATGGTCTATTGAGAGAATCAAAAAAGAGCTTCAAACTAGAGCAGTCATTGCAGTGAAATTCCCAAAACCAGAGATCATCTCTGAGAATCTGTATCCTCAAATACGAAAAGCACTCAGGGCAATACGTGATCTCTGTGAACAACATGGATTCACAATTCAAAACGCGACGTTTACTGTAGAACAGAAAAATGTATACATAGTCCTTTTTCCAGCAACAAGTACAATATCCAAGACTGTTCTACATACAGGGCCACCGACGGGACTGAAAAAAAATGTAGATGAGTTCATAAATAAATGGCTTGCTCACCCACGAACCACAAAAAAACCTTTTGAGAAAGAAAAACGATTATATGTCGAAATAGAACGTGAATATACTGATATCACTACACTACTAAAAGATCAAGTACAACAACTAAGTCTAGGTAAAAATATTGACGTCATAATCATAAGAAAATTCACAGTGCTAGACAAAGAGGACTTATTTAGAGAGAATCTCCGCTTGTTTTGGACTACGGTTCTCGACCAACGAATGAGCTGGGAGCGATAGCATAGTCGGATTGTTATCATAATTCTCTGAATAGAAAAGAACGGTATTTTCGTAATCCTTAAATCATAAAAGAAGATATGCATATGCAATTACATATGCATGAGGATGGGATGAAACTAAAGACGTTGCTGATAGTGATAATTGTTTTCTTTCAATTTATACAATGCATAGGTTTTTTTGGTCTCATCCAGACGAGTAAAGCAGACACACCCCCCACACTCTACGTCGGACGCCAGGAGACATACACTCGTATCCAGGATGCCCTTGACAATGCGGCAGATGGCTATAGAATCTTTGTCTACAACGGCACCTATCACGAGAACCTGATTATCAACAATCGAATCGATCTCTTTGGTGAGGAACGTAGCAACACAATCATCATAGGCGACAGTACGACAGTGATAACAGTAAATGCAGATAACGTAAATATCAGCCATTTTACAATAAAAAACAACAATCCATTAGAAGCAAGTAGCATTATCCGCATAAACGGATTGAACTCGATTATTACTGATAACATCATCTCAAATGGATATTATGGAGTAAATCTCTATAACACAGATAATCATCTTATCTATGACAATGTGATTACCAATAACTCAGGGGATGGAATACGACTCTATCAATCATACAATAATGTCAACATTAGTTTTAATTCAGTATCCAGAAATAAGAACGGTATCTACCTGTATGAATCAGATGGGATACAGATTTACTATAATGAACTCCAATACAACAATCAAAGCGGTATCTTCCTAAACAGCACATGCCAAAATAATATAATCAGCAAGAATAACGCTTCTCAAAATGGTGTCCATGGAATTTACTTAAACGATTACAGTGATTATCAAACGATAGTGGATAATCAAATCTACTACAATAAAAACTCTGGATTGGTCTTAGAAAACTGTAGTATGAATTTCAACATAGATGGAAACACAGTCATAGGTAACATCAATTATGGTATGATGATTATAGGTTCAACAAACAACATCAGCAACAACCTTGTTTCGTATAACAAAAAAGATGGTATGTATCTCTCTGCTGACGATCATAACATGATTTACAAAAATACTATTACGTATAACACACTCGCAGGAATCCGGATGTATAATTCTACCTATAACTACATCCGAAACAATAGAATAGGTTTTAACAAAGAATGCGGTGTGTACCTTGATTTTTTCACCATACATAATCTGATTTACAATAATTACTTCCAGGATAATACAAAAAATGCAATAGACAAGAGTATTAATCGCAACAGATGGAATATCACGAGAACAACGGGGATAAACATAATCGAAGGAACAACACTCTGTGGCAACTACTGGGATGACTTTGATGAATCCAGTGAGGGGGCGATAGACGACGACTCAGACGGAGTTGCAGATGCGCCATACACAATCTATGCTCTGAACACGGACAAAGGGCCTATTCTTGATACGATGAAACCTTGGATAAGGTTTCCAGTGGCATCCCCGGTTTCACAAACATTAGGAAGGAGCACAAACCTTACCGTCCTTATAACTGACAATACGAAAATCAAGGAAGTTTATCTCAATATCACTGGACCAAACGGTCAGCGATTCAACACTAGCATCACTCAAAATAAAACAGGAGACACGTATTTTTGTAATAAAATATTCTCACCGACTGGTAATTATACGTTTTATGTCGCTGCAAGAGACCCACGGAATTGGAACTCCTCGGCAAATCAGACATTTTCCGTTCGACCTGGAGAAAAACCAACGATAAAAGACAATTCACTGTTGACGGCAAAACCTTCAAAGAAATTCACCTTTAATGCAACCGTAACCTCAAAAAACGCAGTCGCATCTGACCTGCAGGTCTTCGTCGTCTGGAGCCATGGATCTATCAGGAATAACTCAACGATGGTAATCTCTCGAGGTAACTATTTTATCGCAACAGTCACCCTTGCACATAGTATCGAAAATCTTACCTATCATTTCTATGCAACTGACAAATGGGGAAGCAGTGTAGTTACAGAAAATAAAAAAATAAAAATCATTGACACAGAACCCCCTGTAATACATATCAACCGTTATGGGCCATCTGCCCAGGATTTTCCGAATAGTTACACCTTTGAAGCAACGATAACCGATGATTCTATCGTATCTGCGGTGACGATCGAGTATTGGTATAACAGCAGCAATAAAATGAAGGCGAATATGGATTCAATGGCAAATAATCACTATAAAAAAGTGATTATTTTTGATAACAACACCCCTGAACTTTTTTGTATCATCAATGCATCTGACATTGCAGGAAACAAAAATGATACTAGGAATCCAATAGCATGTCATAATGGCCCGTACAACGGTTT
>CAZLDE010000066.1:0-8373 GCA_964558215.1 uncultured Thermoplasmatales archaeon | reverse complement strand
ATTAATTTCCTATGAAATAATTTATATATATCAACTCAATATTGATTATACAAGACGTTTTTAACGGGAGGAGTAATCCTTATGGAAAAGAGAGAAAGAAAAAGAAATATTGTAAAAAATACCTGTACGCTAGCGATTGTCTCTGTTCTCATCTGCGGTAGTTTTTCTGCGTTGACGACAAGCACCCTACGTGCCGCACATCAGAACAGCAGCCTTGATAGATGTACGCATAACTTTTTGGGATCACCGGTCTTAGCAGAAGGCGACGAACTACTGTTGCAGGAAAATTTTACTGACGGAAACATGCCCCCGGAAGGAGATATGGGAAGCTGGACATTACAGCAAACAAATCCTGATGAAACCTGGTACATCGACTCTACCGCACCCCACACAGAACCATCTTGTGCGACCATCCACAGAGGGACCAGTACTGCCCTCCAAGACGAATGGCTCATCACCCCCAGCCTTAATTTTGGGACCTATACGAAAATAAATCTCACGTTCCACTGGTACACCTGTTTTTACGTGACCTTATGGAAGCAATATATCGAATTCAACATCAGTGTCTCAACAGATGGAGGAGTGAACTGGACGACGGTGTGGAGTTTCAATGACATGAACATCGGCCCCAATCCGTTCCCTGATTGGACATGGCAAGATACCATTTATCCAAATCGCAAACCAATCGATCTTTCTGCTTACGCAGGAGAAACAGATGTGCGGATTGCGTTCCAGTACTATAGTAACTCCACGATGGAATCTGAGGAACAAGAGTTTAGTATTGATGATATCTTAGTTATTGGGAAAGGGATTGGCGGACTTGATGCAGACGCCGGAGGACCGTATAGCTGGTACTGGCCAATGCAATACAAACTCCTGTCAACTCCAGGGGTACGATTCCATGGGGTCGTAAGCAACGCATCGGTTATGACAACAACACTGTGGGACTTTGGGGATGGCACCACCACATTATTCCCATTTAACGTACGCCCCATCCACTTTTATGACAGTATTGGGACGTATAATGTCAGCTTGACAGCAACAGATTACTCAACAACCCCACCGAAGATATCCATCGATTATACCACGGTAACATTGTTCTTAATACCACCTCCAGCAATCGATATCAAAGCAGAAGGTCTGTCGATCGGGATAAAAGCCGACATCATCAACGGGCTTGCGTATAATGCATCCTATGTAAATTGGACGATGAACATCTCCTGGGGTCCGTTCCAAATCTTCAGGAGTTTCCACAAGACGGTTGGAAATGGTACTATTGAGACAATCGAAGCAGGGTCTACAACATCCATCCGAAGTCCATTGTACTTCTTTGCCTTCGGCATCCTGGACATAGAAATCATCCTTAGCCCAGAAAACCTCCCGGAGAGCAGGGAAGCGTTCACCGCTCTGAAAATCGGACCACTGGTCTTCTATAAATCATAACAGAACGTCACATAAAGCTGCAAGACCCCTCATCCCCTTTTTTTCTTTTTCATCCTATTCTGTGACTTGAAAATAAAAGACCAACGATCACGTCAATGTTTATTTGTTCCTAAGATATTTTTTCACCATCTCAATGGCGCACAGATTCCCACACATCGAACATGTTTTCCTATCCTCAGAAGGAGATCGTTTCACCCGATAGTCCTTTGCCGTGGCTGGATCGATACAAAGCTGAAACATCTTCTCCCAGTCAAGATCCTCCCGTGCCTTACTAAACAGCGCATCAACATCCCTATCAATACCCCGGGCAAGGTCAGCAGCATGAGCTGCGATGCGTGCCGCAATCACACCATCCCGGACATCCTGCTTATCAGGAAGACAAAGATGTTCAGCGGGGGTCACATAACACAGAAAATCAGCGCCACAAAAACCAGCAAACGCCCCACCGATGCCCCCAACAAAATGATCATACCCCGGGGCGATGTCTGTTACCAGCGGACCAAGAACAAAATACGGAGCATCCCGCGTCACCGTCTTCATCACCTGGATGTTTGCCTGGATATCGGACAACGGCATATGACCAGGGCCTTCCACCATGGTCTGCACACCAAACCTCCGCGCCTTCTCAACAAGCTCACCGATAAAAAGCAATTCTTGGAACTTCGCCCGGTCATTGGAATCAGCAAGCGCACCAGACCGCATCCCATCTCCAAGAGACAAGGTGACGTCATAGCGTTTTGCGATCTCCAGCAGAGATTCGAAATCCTCGTAGAACGGGTTCTCAGCCTCATGATGCAGGATCCATGCCATATGAAACGAACCACCCCGGGACACCATCGGGATGAGCCGTTTTTGTCTCCGGAGGCGTTCGACACTTACCTTGGTGACCCCCACATGGACAACGGCAAAATCAACACCCTGTTTCGCCTGTCGTTCAACCATGTTAAACATATCATCCGCAGTCATATCAACAATCGACCCACGCCGGTTAATCGCCTCAATACCTGCTTGATAAATCGGCACCGTGCCGAAAGGAACAGAAACGGTTTTCAACAACCGACGCCGGATCACATCAAGATCACCATCGGTGGATAAATCCATCACCGCATGAGCCCCCACAGCAACCGCGGCTTTCGCCTTCTCGACCTCCTCCTTCAGGTTACAATACTCACGAGACGTACCAATATTCGCATTCACCTTCACCCGCAGGTCTTTACCGATACCAAGGGCGCCAGGAGCATGAATCGGGTTGCACGGAATAACGATATGACCAGCAGCGATCTTCTTTCTGATGACCGCTACAGGGATCTTCTCAGATCGACTGACCAGCCGCATCTGCGCAGTGACCCGCCCATGTTGCGCCTCAGAAATCTGTGTCATACCGCATACCTAATACCTTCATGATATTAAAGCTTTCAATCCCCCGAAAACATCTAAGGGATTCCATTGTTGAGCACCACGGAAACCATAACACTAAAAACAACAAGACATATACGGACCCTTGAAATATTTTTGCAGGCGAGATGATGAACCAGATTCTCAAGCTCTTCTCAGATCACGGGACGTTCGTCCTTCCCGATGCACTCGCCTACATCAGCGCAAAAGAAAAACCAGATGACTTTGCAGAATATCTCATAAAAAACCTTCGAGAATACCCCTTGTTCCTTGCTCTTGACACCATCAAAAACATTGAAGAATCAAACCAAGAAATCACAGAACCACCAAAACCGTCTCCGCCTCCAATGACAGAGACACCTCCACCCGTTGTTGAAAAAACCATTGAAAAGGAATTCCAAAAAAAGATACTGTCAAAGATGTATAGCAAAACCACCTTTGTCAAAGAAGACAACGAGGACGATGAGGAAGAAGACCTCGAAGAGGAACAACAACAGGAACAGAAAAAACAACTCCAACCACTTGAGATAAAACAAGTAAAAAGCTGGAAGCCACTCGCACGGGACTACCAATCCGAGGTACGCATCATCACCGATGTCACAGGGAAAAGATCCAGCGAAGGAACCACACAGGATTTCGTCAGTCTGTTTAAAGAGCGATACCAGGGCATCCGAAAGATACTGACCAATCAGAGACGAGAGATTGCACAGTTCATCCCCATCAACCGAATAAAAAACACCATGGTCGATGTTCAGCTGATCGGCATCGTAAAAAACGTAAAAACAACACACAACGGACATCGACTCATCGAAATCGAAGATGAGAGTGGTTCAGCCACACTCATTTCACTGAAAAACTCAGAGATATTTCCCCAGGCAAACGAAGTGATGCTGGATGAAGTCATCGGGGTCGTCGGGAAAATCAGTAAAAACAAGGACCTCATCATCGTCCAAAACATCATCTACCCGGACATAAAAATGCATCAGGAGAGAAAAAAAATAGAACAACCCCTCTGCGTCGCGTTCCTCTCTGATATTCATATTGGCAGCAAGATGTTCATGGATACTGAATGGAACGCGTTTCTCCGCTGGATCAACGGCAATCTCGGCAACTCCCGACAACGCGATGCGGCAAGTAAACTGAAATATCTGGTCCTCCCCGGGGACCTCGTCGACGGCATCGGCATCTACCCAAACCAGGAGAAAGAACTCTCCATCAGCAACATCTACGACCAGTACCAGGCTCTCGCCAAACAGTTCGACTACCTCCCAGACCATATCACGATCCTTCTCCAACCCGGGAACCATGACGCGGTACGCCCTGCAGAACCCCAACCCGCCTTTGAAAAAGAAATCAGGGACCTCTTCACAGGCAAAGAATTCATATACATAGGCAATCCCTGCTATTTCTCCCTGCATGGGGTAGAAGTCCTCTCCTACCATGGCCAAAGCCTGCTTGATTATTCAACCAACATCCAGACACTTAGTTACAACGAGCCAACCGAGGTCATGAAACTCATGCTGAAGAAACGACACCTCGCACCAACCTACGGGGGCTACACACCCCTTGCCCCAGAACATGAAGACTACATGCTCATCAGCCAGGTGCCTGATATTTTTGTCACCGGCCATGTTCACACCTCATACATTGATAATTACCGTGGCGTCACCCTCATCAACGCCTCCAGCTGGCAGTCGCAGACGACGTATCAGAAGATGATGAATTTCGTCCCGGATTCCGCAAAACTCCCTCTTGTCGATCTCAAGACCGGTAATGCAACCTCTATGGATTTCAGCAAAGCATCTGTATAATCAAAAAAAACGAAAAAGTTCATCCCCTTTTAAGACCATGAATACAAAACTTTAAGTGAGTTGCTTCTATGTCTCATGTATTCATTTTCAGAGCATGAGAACCATGGATGGGGAGTTATCCAAAGATATCGCTGCAAGTCCAGCTATGCGCGCTTATTTTCAACAGCTTCAGCAGGACATCAACACCTGCTATGCGCTAGCGACTGATGCACGAAAAAAAGGCCTCGATCCAGAGCTTTCCGTGGAAATCCCCCAAGCCCTTGATCTTGCCGCCCGGGTCGAACAACTCGTCGGACCACAAGGTATCGCACCAAAGATCAGAAAAGCCACACAAAAAATCGGCAACAGAGAACTTGTCTCCCTGGAGATCGCCCGGATGATCGCAGATCGAAAAACCTACCATTTCGATACGATTGAACAGGCACTGGATCAAGCGATACGAACCGGTCTAGCAATCCTCACCGAAGGCGTCCTTGTCGCCCCCCTCGAGGGAATCGCAGAAGTCCGCGTCGGACGAAACAACGACGGCACAACCTACGTAGATCTATACTTCTCAGGCCCCATCAGAAGCGCGGGAGGAACAGGTCAAGCGATGAGCGTTCTCATCGCAGATGTCGTACGCCGTGACCTTGGTATCGATCGCTACGTCGCAACCCAGGGTGAAATCGAACGGCTCAAAGAAGAAATCCCCTTGTATAAACGGGTGCAGCACCTCCAGTACCTCCCCTCAGTTGATGAAATCGACCTGATCATGAAACACTGCCCTATCTGCATAAACGGTGAGGGCACCGAGGATGAGGAGGTCGCTGGATACCGGGATCTTCCCCGCATCGGGACCAACCGGCTGCGTGGTGGCGCCTGTCTGGTCATCGCAGAAGGGCTCTGCCTGAAAGCACCAAAGATCTACAAACACATTAAAAAAATGAAACTCGAAGGCTGGGGGTTCCTTGAACCCTTCGTCAACAAAGGAGTCGAACCAACCAAGGAGAGCGGAACAATCCCGCAGATCCCCCCGTCATCCAAATACATCGGTGAGGTCATCGCAGGAAGACCCGTGCTATCACATCCTTCCAGAAAAGGAGGGTTTCGTCTACGCTATGGACGCGCACGGACCGCAGGACTAGCATCTACGGCGATCAACCCAGCCAGCATGTTTCTGCTTGATAACTTCATCACCGTCGGCACCCAGATGAAAACCGAACGCCCCGGGAAAGGAACCATCGGCACGCCCTGCGATCAGATCGAAGGCCCAATCGTACTGCTGCAGAACGGAGACCTTGTCCAGATCAACGATGTCAAGAACATCCGCAGCGATGTCAAAAAAATCATCGACCTTGGCGAGATCCTTGTTCCATTCGGGGAATTCATTGAAAACAACGCCTACCTCCCAGATGCCTCCTATGTCTACGAATGGTGGATCCAGGAGCTGCAGACCGTACTGGACTGTCTACCGAAAAACAACACCGCTTCAGAAATCATGACTGCAGAACTAACACTTTCACAAAAAGTTACTCAGGATTTAGGCAGATCTATCGACATGAGTCATCCCACACCTGCTGATGTATTCCTCCTCTCAGAACGCTACCAGATTCCCCTGCATCCCTGCTGTAACCTCTTCTGGCATGACCTCTCACTACACCAATGCACGACCTTGATGCATTTCATCAAAGACAACGGAACACTCCTAGAAGACGATCAAGTCACACTGACCCTTCCTAATAACCTAGAGATAAAAAACATCCTCATTGAACTCGGAGCACTGCACACCCAAAGAGAGGGCACGGTTCGATTCACCCAGTACGCCTACCCCTTGATCCGCTGCTGCGGCCTAGAGATAAAGGAAGGAGCCCTTGTACAAACCAATCGATGGAGAGAACCTTCCGAGGAAGAACCGGTCGTCTCCTATGTTTCCTCACTTGCCGGAGTACCCCTCCGTGCCCGCGCACCATTCCGAATTGGCACTAGGATGGGCCGACCAGAGAAAGCATCCCCCCGGAAGATGCGCCCGCCACCACACGTCCTCTTCCCATTGGGGGACTACGGGGGAAACCAACGTCTGGTGAAGAACGCTGCAGAGAACGTCACCATCGAGGTGGAGGCAGGCAAACGCCGATGCCCAAGCTGTAATGCAGTAACGTTCCATTTGGTCTGTGAGTGCGGGACCCATACAGAAGTAATCGAAGGAAAACTGGAGAAACAATCAATCAATCTATCCGAGGAACTGGAAAAAGCACAAAAGAACATCAAGGAACATACGCTGCCGGAGACCATCAAAGGAGTCATTGGGACGATTTCGAAACATAAGACCCCTGAGCCGCTAGAGAAAGGCATCCTGCGGGCGAAACATAACGTGTACGTGTTCAAGGACGGCACCATCCGCTTTGACATGACCGATGCACCCTTGACCCATTTCAAACCAAAGGAGATAGGGGTACCCCTGAAAAAACTCAGAGAACTGGGATACGCCAAGGATTATCTGGGAAACGACCTTGAAAACGACGAGCAGATCTGCGAGTTGAAGGTCCAAGACGTCATCATCTCAGATTCCTGCGCTGAGTATTTTGTCCAGGTCACAAAGTTCATCGATGATTTACTAACGAAGTTCTACGCTGTGAACCGGTTCTATAAAGTAAAGAAAAACCAGGATTTGGTCGGACATCTGGTCGTCGGGCTGGCACCACATACCTCGGCTGGTGCACTCGCGCGAATCATCGGATTTACCACTGCACAGGTATGTTACGCTCATCCTTTCTATCATGCACAAAAACGCCGAAATGCAGACGGTGACGAAGATGGTCTCATGTTACTCATGGATGCGTTACTGAATTTCTCCCATTCCTATATTCCCGACAAGCGGGGTGGGAAAATGGATTTACCCTTGATTTTAACGACCAGGCTTGATCCCTCCGAGGTCGATAAAGAAGCTCATAACCTTGATACCCTCTCTCGGTACCCCTTGGAGTTCTATGAGGCGACCTTGCGTCATGAGCATTCGAAGAACCTAGAATCAAAGATGGGGCTGGTCGCTTCCCGGCTTGGAACCGAGTTACAATACGAGCAGTTCGGCTTCACCCATGATACCACGGATATCTCTGAAGGACCCAAAGAATCGTTGTATAAGACTCTGAAGAGCATGATGGAGAAGATGAATGTGCAGCTGAGTCTAGCAGCAAAGATCCGGGCGGTGGACGAGGCAGATGTGGCCTACAAAGTCATCGAACGACATTTCCTACCGGATATATTAGGGAACCTTCGGGCGTTTAGCAAACAATCGGTTCGTTGTCCCTTGTGTAATACGACGTATCGTCGTATCCCCTTGCAGGGGGTCTGCACGAAATGCAACGGGAAGTTGACGCTCACGGTCCATGAGATGTCTGTGAAGAAATATCTGACGATATCTAAGGAGATCGCTGAGAAATATAATCTTCCGGTGTATGCCCGTCAACGTATCGCGCTTGTGGAGAAGTCCATTGATTCGATGTTTGTCAGTGATAAGGTGAAAAACACGAAATTGACTGATTTTTTCTAACAGTTGACAGAATCATAATATTCTTATATCCATTTGTTCATGCTCTTTGTAAGTTGGTGTGTATGAGCGAGAACCCGATTCTTCCTGTTGATAAAAAAACATGGAACAAATGGTCGTTTTACATTAATGTCATTATTTTCATCATCATCGCTGTTTTCATTTATCTTCTTTTTATTGATGCATACAGTGCAGGAA
>CAZLDE010000065.1:1686-8419 GCA_964558215.1 uncultured Thermoplasmatales archaeon | reverse complement strand
AGTGTTGCCCGTAAATTCGTTCCTCCACTGTTAACGCATGCAATTCCATAGGACAAACCTGCAGAGCACCTCGATGTCCTGATGATGTCTCTTCTTAGAAGCAAGCATCGAGCCAAACACTTTCTTGAACGCCGAGATGATGCCCTCGATGACCACCCGATAACAGTATTCTTCCATGAACTCCTCAGGGTCATCCTTTTGGAGGCGGATATTATGTCTCCAGGATGCGCTCCCTCCCGCTCTGGCGGTTGAGTTGCTTTTCATCTTGATATACGGCTTCGCATGTGATTTTTCAACCTCGCTGGCCATCTCTCGTGAAAGGTACGCGGTGTCCATGAGTTCAGCCTCGATGGTCCCACCGGACTTTGATGTCAATCTTCGGAGTGCTTTCACGAGCTGCACTCCGAACTTATGGTCGTGCTTCCAACCTTTGGAGCTGAGACCAACGAGAATTTTACCGGTATCTCGGTCCACGGCGAAGTGGACCTTGATGAACTTCCGCTTCACCTTCCGTTTGCCGTTCCGCACTCGGATCCACTGACCGTATTGGTTCAGCGATAACCCTGTTGCGTCGATGATCACAGTCATCTTGCGTCCGTTCATGTCACGGACGGTCTCCTGCAGCAGATCGCTGAGATAGGTGAGGGGGATGTCCCTGATGTGGTCCTGTACGGTGTTCGCATCAGGTACTGTTTCAAGAAGCCAGGGTTTATCCTGGCAGATCCAGAGAAAAAAACTCTCTGTGTCCAGGTAGGACAAGCAGAACAGTTGCTTGAACATCAAGAAGATCACGATATCCTTCGGATGGGCAGGAGGACGACCGACTGTCCCCGAAGGACGGACCATGTAAGGGTCCGGTTTCGCTTTCACAAATTGTTTCACTCCTAGGATACATTGGGTGTATTTCCATTTCCTCTGCCCTTTGTATCCGCCCCAAAAGCCTTTGCGGTACCGCTTGTACTTACGTCCGCTGTACTTGCTTTTCTTCCTGTTCTTCTTCGTGTTTGCATCCCATCCCGTGCCACCATGAACAGGATGGGTTGCACCACCGTGACCTTTTAAAATGGTTTTACAATTACTCACGGGGTGAGACGTCCATCCCGTTTTTGGTTAGCAACAAAACGTTATGGACTCTCTCCCGATAAACATAATTTACGGGCAACACTTCTTCGAAGAAAAACTTTAATAGACGAATAAAGATAAGAAGTATGGATGGGTAGCTGCACTATCTAAGATAATTACAGGAGAGAGGTGAGTGGGAAGACATACAAAAAAACGGGGTCTTGTTTTTTTCGTCCTCATGCTCTGTTTTTGCACGTTTATGACAAGCAGTTCTGCAGCTGAAGTGCGCTTTCTGTCCGTTCGTCTGTTTGATGGTGATGAACAATATCGTTTTGACAGTCCTGTGCTTGTCGCAGGGGTCTGGCATTATGTGAATATTAGCATGGATCGTGTTGTTGACGAATTGTCACTACGTCTCTCTAAAGGCATCATCCCCTTATCTGGTAATAGAAATGAGACGAATTATTACGAATGGAGTTACAATCAAAACAATGCTGTCGCCTGGGAGGATCTTAGCAGATATGGTATTACATACATTAAGCAAAACGAATGTCTCAACACCGATACCGCCTACAGTTTTTGTATAGGTATTAAGGATATGCTTCCAAATGTTGTGGACTATTATGAGAACTGGACTCTTGAGGTATCCCACGAGGGAAGCCTGATACATACAGAGCGCATTATCGTTGAAAAACCAGCAACCGGAATCTCACTAGCCAAACCATCGTCAATACTGTTTCGTGTTGAGCCGTTCACTATCATCGATGCACAAGGGGATAATTTCTTCAAGATAGGCAATAAAGGAAATGTTCCTCTCCGGGTTGATTTTGATGGTGAAAAATACAGCGATGTCGACATCTTAGATATCGATAAAAAGTTTCTCCCCGATGAAACAAAAACGCATTATGTCGTTGTTCATTCAAAAAGCTGGCCGCCCGGGTTTAAGAAAATAGATATACAAATAATCGGTTATTACGATCAATCATATTTCGTTGATACGAACGCAACCGTCACCTTACAAACCTCTTTTATCATTGACGTACCTCAGTTGGTCATCTATGTAGGTCATAGTGATTATGAGATAGAGGAGATCCAGGGAACCGGGATCGTCTTCCAGTATCTTGAGAAATTAACGATGTCTGAAGGTGAGATTCGAGACATCACTGCGTATGTCTCCGGGAATGGGGCAGTCACACTAGAGATATGGGCCGATGAAAAAAACCTCAGTGCCCTGAAATTGTATGATGGTTCTACTGAAACACGCTCCCCGCTTTCGTTTACCTCGACGAATACCTCGGAACGCACTATCGTTGTGACGGTGAAGGCGCTCAGCGAACGGACCACTGGGATTCTTACCTATAGAATAACCGGAAACGGCGTCACCAAGACCTACACGACGCAAATAAGCATTGGACCACCAGCCTCACCTGAACAGGATTCCGGTAGTCCTGCCTCGATTATGCAAATCGTTGTCGTCATCATCGTTCTTCTTGTCGTTATCTATATGATTGTCTCCTATATCAGGAATAGGAAGAGGTAGCAGGGGGAACAATGAGAAAAACCATCGTACCCCTTTTCGTACTGTTTATGGCTTTAGTCTTTTGCCTGGCCTGTATCCCTTTAGAGGTACGCGCTGGGGAAGCGGGAGTGGGGGTTATTAACGTCCCGCCAAAATACGGTTATATCCGCGTCGAAGAGCAGGATAATCTCATCAGGGTATACCTCAATATCTCAGATTATAACTCGTGGGCTGATGTCAGCAATGTCAGCGTGATTCTGTATAATTATGGTGCGGAAATCTGTCGGTTTCTCTTCGAACAATACAAAAGTATCGATTCCTATGTCGAGTTCAACAAGTTCAGTGAAATACCCCACAACATGCATCTGCTAGATGAAAAAAAATGCTTCTTTGAAAAATCAAGCAACACAGAGACTGTCGATGAACGCTGCGATATCGCTCTTCGTTTCGTTTTCCAAAAAACATATTTCACAGGTTTAAAGATTGTCATACACGACAGGGCAGGTTCTGCACCCGCAGAAGCATACATCTCCTATAGCACCGGGGAATCCATGAGAAGCGGCAACAGCATAGTCATCCCATGGATCGGGGTGAGGATTTCGATTACGACCCCTCCGTTTCTGATTGATATCATCGCACTAGCACTTGCATCAATAAGCGTGATGTATTATCTAAAAAGAATAGGGGTGTTTCAGAGACGACGAGGAAGCTATGAAAAAACATAATCACCAATCCTGGCTTTTCCCGAACTGCCTCTTCCTGTTTTTTTCCATCTATCTCTTCGTCAAGTTCCTGCTTGTTTTCTTCTTCATGGCTGGGTATGAACCACTGTTTCTCTACCACCTGACACCATTCTATCTGCTCTCCGGATTTAATAATGTACACCTTCTCTCATTAGCCCTGGTGCTCATGGTTTTTGATACGTACCTGCATCTCTGGTCGAGTAAACGAAAGCTACTGTTGTCTTTCCTACCGACCTCATTGATGATCGCTGGCATTGGTTATACGATGATGTTTAGTCCTATGGATATCTCGTATGTCTTCCACTATGTTGTTTTCGGTCTTCTTCTTGTGGTGATTCTCATTGACTATCAAGATATTTTAAAGGGTGTACAACCTGCCGTCATACCACTGAAGAAAGAACCACTTACTACTCGAATGATGGAGGGAACACCTGCCCTGCCCAGAACAAGGCCGCTCTTTTCACGAAGCGAAAAACCAGTCCTCCAACCTGTCCCAGCTCTTGCTACTGAAAGTCTTGCTGAGTTCAAGAAAGTATCAGATGATATCCTTCAGAAAATGCAGGTCTTCCTCGACGACCTTGAACGAAAAACACACCGGATAGAACAACTGGAAACCACGATCGAAGGAAGCAAAGAAAGTATGCCTTCATTCAACATACGTTCAGATCAGACAAGCCTACCGCCCGAGTCAAAAGAGACCGTTCCTCGTATCCAAAAAAACCAAATAGATACCATTTCACCAGAAGAAACAATCATTATTAAAGAAAAAATCCAAAATCATCTTGTCATCGATGGGATGAACGACGTCGTTGCCGTCGTCCAAAGGGGGGTTTTCAAAGAAATAAGCAATTCCTTTGCCGGTTTTCTTGGGTATGAACGAACAGATCTCTTACAGAAGAATTTTTTTGTTTTTATCGCCCCCCGTGGGTTTGAGGATGCACGGAAATATTATCTGAATCGACTTAAAGGAGTGACCTCTACCTCATTTAGGACCATTCTGCTTACAAAGGAAAAAACTGAAGTACTGGTCGAAATTACTGTGACCCCGACGATATATAAGGGAGATTTAGCTGAATTTCTCTGCATCACGCAAGTAAAAAATGAACAATAACTGGTGTTTTCTTTTTAAAGACGAATGATCTTCCTCACTTTTAATTCATAGAGGAGAAAACAACATACTCAGATGCTACTTCAGTCTTTTTCTATGAACTATCCTTTTAAAGAGCCACTCTTACGAAAGGACCCAAATATTTAATTACTACTGAACTATAATATAAAATACTAAAATAGGGGGTTATAAATAAAATGAAGAAAATAGCAATTCTGTTAATGGTAGGAATTCTTATAAGTAGTACCATTGGAGCTGTTGGAACACAAAACAACAAGGAACACACTGCGTCAGTATCTGCGCATATCAGCACACCATCTTTTACAACACGACAAATAGACAGCGAAGGATATGCCCTTATCGAACTATCAGATGTCTCAACATTTCAGACTACCGCAGGTCAACCGCAACTCCCAAAGATAGTTCAAACCTTTGAGCTTCCTTTTGGGGCGACCGGCATCCATGTCTCTCTTACTCCACGTGATCTGACCACTCAACAGATTGACCGGCAAATACGACCTGCTCCTCAAATGCTTCCTCTTACCCCTGAATATCAGAGCCTAGCTGCGTATACCCGGATAAAAGATGAACAAATCTATGCGATGACGACGCCATATCCTGAAACCTGGTTTACGTCGTCAATTGGGGTTGGTCTGAATAAAGACAATAAGCATGTGACGTTTGTGTCAGTCCATTATTATCCCATACGATATATCCCTGCGACGGGGGCTCTTCAAATCGCCAACGGAGCAGATATCTCTGTTGATTATGTAGCGCCGACTCATAACCCGTTCCCTCTTACAAGCGAATATAACCTATTGATCATCGCCCCTCAATCTTTTGCTGCAGAACTCCAACCACTTATTGATCATAAAAACAGCTATGGTATGATGACGGTTCTGAAAACGACAGAGGATATCTACAATGATTATACCGGTGTGGATAAACCAGAACAGATAAAATATGCCATCAAAGATGCCATTGAAACATGGGGTGTCGAGTATGTGTTGTTGGTTGGTGGGCTTAAAAACATGGTTTTTGCTAAACCACGAGACAATGTAAACGAAGGGACTAAAGGCTGGCATCTGCCGGTTCGATACACCAATCTGTATGATAACCCAAAATTCCCTTTGGCATCAGAAAGCACCTTGCACGACCCTGGAGTCATCAGTGATCTTTACTATGGGGATATCTACGAAAGTGGGGGTAATTTTTCCAGCTGGGATCCCAATGGTGATGGCGTGTTTGCCGCCTGGGGAAAACCTGGTGTTGAAAATGATACCGGCATTGATTTGTACCCCGATGTCGCGCTAGGCAGACTTGCCTGCGTTAGCGTCTCTGAAGTACGAACCGTGGTGAAGAAAATAATCACCTATGAAACAACAACCTATGGCTCAGAATGGTTTAAGAAAATCACTGCCATCAGCGGAGATGGCTTCTTAGATCAGGAAGATCTAAACATGCAATGGGACACCACCGGTTTGCCGACCGGAACGTATACGATTTATGCGCAGAGCAGTAATCCATCCGCTGAATACGGACCAATCGAGACTATCAATGTAACGGTTGACAAAACAAAAGAAACCAACATCACCTTCAACCATGATGACTATTTACGAATCAGTGAATTCCCTGGTTTGCCGATGGCTGAGATAGTGACCGTATCTGAAGGTAACATTTTAGGAAACACGGATTATTCTTACACACCTGCGGAGAACGAGGCATATTGTAACGAGTTCTATTTCTGGGCAAACATTAGCTATGATTCTGAGGTTCTAATAATCCGTGGGAAAAGCTATGACCCGGTGCCTTATGGTAACCTCAGTAGCATCCATGTCTGGATAAAGAACAGCGCTGATGAGATTATTTTCGAGGACTGGCGGAATAACACGGAGATGTACTACGAAGGAGAGTACACCACTGGTGAGAAAGTGCTGCTCGGGCGAGGTGGTGCGATGTATTATATGCCTGAGGAGTTTGATCGGGAAATCATCTGGGCTTCCAATGGGGGATTAACTGGCCAACCTGCTGTTATTGATGCATGGACTGAGGGAGCTGGATTTGTTTTCATCTCTGGACATGGGAGTCCGAACATCTGGGCTGATCATTATCCTGGTGTTCCTGGGAATCGGCAATATGGAAGCGTCGATGGATTATCAGTGACAACACTACGTCCCTACCCACCGTTTTTCGAAGTTCCTGTCTTCCCGATGGATACGATTCGTAATCAAGAAAAACTCCCCATCGCAGTCATTGGGGGATGTCATAACAGCTAGTTCAATGTCTCGATGATTTATGGGT
>CAZLDE010000065.1:0-1676 GCA_964558215.1 uncultured Thermoplasmatales archaeon | reverse complement strand
GGGTTGTTAGATGGAATGATTTTCATTTTCCCGAACTTCCCCAAACTATCTTTATGGTGCTATGGGACTCTTGTTCCTGAGGCGTTCAGCTGGAGATTGGTAAGGAACCCGCGCGGAGGAGCAATCGCTACCATGGGAAACACCGGGCTTGGATATGGAATGCCTGGCATTGACCTAACCACCGGTGGTGGAGACGGCTGGATCACGATTGAGTTCTTCAAACAGTACGGGGCAGAAGGAAGGGATGTTCTAGGTCAAGCCTATCAACAGTGTCTTACCACCTACAGCAACACCTTTGACATGACCGATCTTGCTGCAGGCCATCCGAAATCTGTTCAGCAGTGGGTCCTGCTTGGTGATCCGTCCTTGAAAATCGGTGGATATCCATAAAACACCCTCTTTCTTTTTTTTTATTTTTATTTATTCAAATTCTATAATTTTCATAATAAATATCGACAATAGCCGAAGTTAATATCAGAAATATATATAACCCCTTCATTTATATCCTATTTATGGAGGAATACTAGATGAGAAATAAAAAAATTATACCAATAATACTTGCAGGTGTCGTCATCAGCGTATCGTTCTTTTCAGGCTGTGTCGGACCATGGGCGATTGACACGCTTGGATGGGACCATATCAACACCGAAGGAACCGCTGTCAGAATTTGGGGGCAGCTGACCATTAGTGAAAGCAGTGATAATTGGAATGAGGCGTTTGTCTGGGACACCGAATATCATGATGACTGGAGAGATTATCTCTATTTTCGAGAAGCAGATAATCATGGCGGTCTTGGTCTTTTTTCCCTAGACATCCAAGACCTAGACCGTACCACCCCCATTCACTATCGAGCCGTCGGAGAATATACGAAAGGAAAAAGCCAATTCCGATTTGGAGTTGACAAGATATTTATCCCTGGAGGCCCCCGGGTCGTCACCGATAATGCCTCTAACATTGGACTTACCCAAGCAACCCTTAAAGGCAATCTCTGGCATATGGGTGGAGCATCATCATGCACCGTCTATTTCCTTTATGGGACCGATCAAAATTCATTAAACCTACAGACCACCCCAGAAACCATGACAAACACGGGAATTTTCAGCGCGACACTTAGCCCTTTAATCACCAATACCACCTATTATTATAAAGCAGTCGCAGAAAATGATGCAGACACATGGGCTGGTCTTATCTTTTCTGTCACACCTGGACAACCAGTAGTAGTAACACGACAAGCC
Source organism: uncultured Thermoplasmatales archaeon (assembly GCA_964558215.1). Taxonomy (GTDB): domain Archaea; phylum Thermoplasmatota; class E2; order DHVEG-1; family DHVEG-1; genus SM1-50. Next base: position 441 of record CAZLDE010000065.1, on the reverse strand, counting down.
GGTCAAATCGGCAACGACCATGCCACACTCAAAGCAGAACTCTATAACACTGGTGGGACTGCAACCTGTACAGTATGGTTCGTCTACAGCAACGTAAGCCCCAATCAACTCGATCACTCAACAGCCCCTCAGATTATGAACACCACCGGTCCATTTGAGACATATCTTGGGAATCTGAGTCCAACAACAAAATATTGGTATAGAGCCGTTGCAGACAATGGAGCTGCCCAAGGAGTTGGCGAAATATATGAATTAACCACAACACCAACGATGCACTTACTTCCCTCTGAGGATCTGTCAAAACCATACGAACCAAAGACACAAAAAATCAACGAGGATCTCTCTTCGAAAATACCGGTTCGATACCTTCGAATCCTTGAAAAATATCCGATGCTGCTCCGACTCCTACAACACCCACGATTCCAAGCATTGTTAGCCACG
>CAZLDE010000064.1:0-8501 GCA_964558215.1 uncultured Thermoplasmatales archaeon | reverse complement strand
AAGTATCAATTCGTTCAATTTCGAACAAAAAACTCTTTTATATCCAGAAGAAAATTCTGACTATATAGTGGATAATATGAAAGGGGTCGTCATAAAGGAAAGCACTGCATACAGACAAGTTTGTCTCTGAAAACATAATTTCAACCAGACAAACTTATGATCCTTTTCAAACCTTAAAAAAATCAATCAATGGAGGAACAAAAATGAAAAATGGAAAAAGAAAAATATGGGCTGTTCTCTACTGTGCGGTTCTCCTAGGAACATTGTTTTTCGGATCTGTACATTCTGAAAAAACAACGATACCATATACTACCAATCAACAAGGCTTTACATACTCTGATGATTATCCAGAGAGTCCGGGAACTTTGATTCCTGATCACCGATACGTGCTGTACGACGGGCTTGCTCCGATGACAAAAAACAGTGAAAACCCAGATGCCGGTACCAAAAAAGATGCAGGTAATGATTTCGCCCGAGCCAACCCTGTCTACCCCGGTGAATACATTGATAATACCCCTGGACGTGGCAGAACAGGCGCCCTCACATCCACAGATGTGCAGGATTGGTATTTCTTTTCTATATGCCAAGGACAGGAAGTAGTCATAACCCTGACACCACCATCTGGGTTTAACTTCGACTTGTACTTGATTGACAACAACCAACTTGAACTTATGTCATCAACCAACCCAGGAAGCGACCCAGAGACAATAACCTATACTGCGACATACACTGGATTCCTATACCTACAGCTCCTTTATATAAGTGGGACAGGAGCCGGAGGATATACGTTCTCAATTACCATGACTACACAAAATGATGCAGGAAGCGGGGATGATGCATCTGATGAGTTTGTCAGCGCTCTTTCTCTTACCCCCGGAAGTTACGCAGGGTACCTTGACATGGATGACCCCTATGATTACTACAAATTCACCGTTCAAGCCAACAAAGGAATTCACTTCAAATTACAAATGAAAAATACGACATCATTCACAGATTTTGACATCAAATTATATTCACCAAGCGGTAGCTTAGTCTATGAAGAAAACCAATATTATGACGATGAGTTGTTATATCCAGCCTCAGAAACAGGGGAATGGCGAGTTCGAATCGATATCTTCCCCGGCTGGGTCGATGTCCCCAAACCAACAGAATGGGACTATTACTCCTATGGTTCAGGGGCATATCTGCTCACCTTTGACATACAAGAAAGTGCAACAGCCCCATCACCCATCCCACAACCACAGATTACCCCGATAGCACATACCTTTACTGTGACAAATGACCCGTTGAGCAGTAAAGATGAATTTGGGTACCTTGCAGCAATACCCGCCTGCAATTATCTAAACGAAGAGATACGATACCTTGCTCCAATAATCTACGAGGGAGACTCAACACCGACAAACTACTATGAGACCGAAGGAGATCGAGGAACCGTAGACGATACAACACAGTACCTTATTGATGATTGGAATGCATATCTCGCACATTTCGGGAAAACCCCTGCCACCTATAACATCCCAGCGAACCCTGTCACTGCGGCAGCCGAGATTGCAGAGAATAACTGGGCTTCCTCAGATACGGCCGTGATCGCAGTTGATGGAAGTGGATATACCGATGAAGTCAAGACAATTCTAAAACGAACAAAAACCCTCACCCGCATGGTCGATGTCGATGAGATACCACACGATGACCCAAGACTTGCCACAGATTTAGGATACATGATGTTCCTTGGTCCAAAATGGTGCGCCCTTGATGTCAACGTCACAGGTATTAGCGTGACAACTGGGAGCGCAGCGGGAGCCTTACTGACACAGGTGTATCCAAAGTATATCGACGTAAGTAGCGATGATTGGCCCACTCCCTATGACGGACAAGGCTATGCGGGCGATATTTACCATCCTGTCTCACGTATTGGACTTTGGTCAGCAAGCTCAGGTGTCACACCCGCTCAATTCGATTTACTCCGTGTGACAAAATATGCAGGAGACCGGTATCATGTTCGACTGAAAAATCCTGATTCGGTCCTTACCGCAAAAATAACGACCACAGATCCCTCTGATTTATTAGTCTTCCTTATCGACCCAGCTGGGTACGTCCGTGCACCGGATATGCCTATCTGGAATGGTCCCGTAAACCCAATCCATGATTGGAATGGACTAGAGAACCCAGCGGTGAACCCCTGGCGATGCTGGAACCCAGACCCGCACACGGAATTCACAGCAGAAGTCTTACATCCAGAAGCAGGATGGTGGACGGTACTCGTCGTCCCACGCTACGCAGTCGGTACAGAGAAAATACGTTATACTCTCACTGTTGACCAACGAACTGTCAATGAAAAAAGAGCGGATGCCGAGGTCTCCGCAGCAAATGCTGCTGTTATCGCTTCTTTGAATCATGCACCTCTTTTGTATGTGACAGAGAACTCTATTCCAGCTGCAACAACTGCTGCTTTTACCACCCTGGGGGTAAACAAGGTTATTTTTGTTGAACGAGGCGACATCGCCCAGATAACGTTCCCTTCAGGGGTGACCGTGCAGGCTGATTTAACCACGATGGAACAAATCGTTGATCACATAAAAAGCTATGATGCATCAGAGAATTTTATAACCATAACCTCTCTAAAAACCGGGGCTGGGTTCTTCGCACCAGCCGCGTATCTTGCTGCGTATCACGGATCACCGGTTCTTCGTATCGAGGATGCTCCAGGCAACCCGGCGGCGATGGCTGATCGAATCGAAACCTGGCGTCTCTGGAATGGAGATTACTACCATGGTTCCCGGGCTCCAGCGCACCTTCCTGACGCAGATGAACCTGTTGACCAAAGCCCCATCGGATTACTCAAATCAATGATTCAGTTCTTACGATCCCAGGACCCCTCAGTCCTCCCACCATTGGGGATGGATGCTGACCGATACTGGCGTGCTGAGATGCATAACGAAACCCGTGATTGGGTTGCTGGATATGGTCTAGATCTTGAAGGGCAAGAGGCATACTGCATTGTTGCACCAAGAACCGACATCTACCTACCGTTACATTCGGTGCTTATTGGAAATAAGTCCTACGCAGGCCATGTACCAGGAGATACTCCTGCGTATTCCTCGGCAATCATTATTCGAAATGTGCTGTATCCTGCCATCATCTTCGCAAACCCCAATCGAAACAGGACCACGACACAATTGATGAATTACCCTGATGGAGAAACCTGGAAATATAACAATGGGGAAAGCGACGTCACCTATTCGAGCCGTACATTGAAAAAATGTTTCAGCTCCCATTTCAGGACTTTTGAAGGACATTGCCTCTGGGATGCTCATCTCCAGGAGATGAACAATGGTGTCAGTGCATTCTATTACACAGGTCATGGCACTGGCGGTAGTGGTATTTCCGCCCAGTACTACCAGACGGAGCATTGTAACTATCCAGAGCAGATCTGGTGGGACGCCTGGCGAGGCTATAGCGGGTTTGATTACTGGCGTATGCCGCGGCAGAATGGTCTTTCCTGGTACAATCCAGAACCACCGTCTCTCTACGATATCATCCAGTATGACCATGTTGACCGGCTCTTTGATAATCTGAAAAGCTGCGCGGTCTTCTATCAGTCCTGCTCTACAGGAGATGGGTACGGTCCGATGGTGTATCTTGACCATGGTGCGGTCCTCTGGTATGGGAATGCTGGTTCAGGATTGCGGCCTGAGGCTGATTTAATGGATGACCGGTTCTTTGAAAGTACGATGCTTCATGGGGAAACAGTCGGTGAAGCGTACTCCAAAGAAGTCTGGCTACATTATCGTGATTTCACCACACTTGACCCTGTTTCGATGTATGGTTCATCAACAAAGCAGATTACAACCATGCAATGCATCTACGGGGATCCGACCTTGGTAATCTTCAGCCCGGAATGGATCGAACCAGTTCCAATCGATGGATGATCTTTTCATCCCTCTTTTTTTCTTTTTAAAAAAAAAAATGTCTGTTTTTTAATGTGATTATCATATACCCGGTTTTTTGTTCTGCCTTGAACGTGTCACAACCTCAGAAATCCTTTTGGATTAGATGATTCTTCTCAAGCCACCTTCGCCAATCGTCTCTCGTATGAAATAACAAGGCGTCTTTCAGACTCATACTGTCGGTGTTTCCCCTTTTACATGAAAATATGTGTTTGTTTTTTTTTAATGATTTCCGGTCTATGAACGGGACTTTGGAGGCAGTCTAAACTTCCCTGCCCGGTGAAGGATTCTTATGTTTTCATCACTGTCTTTGGCTGCAATACGAGAGACAAAGGTTAATAACAAAGAAAAAATGTATCGCTGGGATGATGAGTGGAAAACAGCTGGGTTTCTGTGGATACCGCTGTGATTTATGCCCTGCGTTTATGGAAAATATCGACAGACTTACCGACAGAACAACCCTGCGGAAGGCGTGGAACCACTTTTTTGGTTTTGATGTCCCTGAAGAGAGGATCATCTGTGTCGGTTGTGCTGAAATTGGGAATCATTTAGATACGGACTGCCCTGTTCGACCCTGTGCACTTCGCAATCAAGTACAGGATTGTTCGTCCTGTGCGCTGTTTGAATCCTGTGGTACCTTACGTTTGCGTGCTGACATCCTTGATGAGGTGAAAAAGAACTATCATGGGACAATCTCAAAGGAGGAGTATCAATTGTTCTTCCGCCCCTATGAAGGAAGGAATGAACTGGAAAAACAAAAGAAGAAGAGGAAATCGCATGGGGTATAAACGGAAATCATGGCAGGAGAAACTAGCTGACAAGGACAATCTCCCGAAGATTCTCAAACTGCAGAAAAGTTTCCCCTGTTACAATGCGGTCCATAAGATGGGTGCACAGGTCGGCGATGCTGTTGTCTTGGTCAACCCCAGCGAAGTTGTAAGTCTTATGAAACAGGTCCCCAAAGGAACACTCATCACGCTTGTTGATATCTGCAGGATACTTGCTAAAAAGCATGGTGTCGATGCATGCTGTTCACTGACGGCCGGTATTTTTGTTATGACTGCAGCAAATGCAGCTGAAGAGGCGACATCCCAGGGAAAACCCCTTGGTATTCCTTACTGGCGGACTCTGAGGGCAGATGGTTCCTTAAACGAGAAATACCCGGGAGGCGCGCATGCTCAGAAAAAACTACTTGAAGCGGAAGGATTTACTATATTGAAAAAAGGAAAACGATATGTCGTGGAAGATTTTGAGAACTATCGTGGAGCAGTGAGATGATGGATGAAGATGAATGTTGCCCGAAGTTTGACCCTACCCCTTGGGATGGGAAGCTGTTTGAATGGAACCAGAAGAAATTCGTTAAGGACCACGTTGCCACGTTTTTTTACATACCTTTGAATTTCGGTGGGGTCATGAGACGACTTGATGAAAAAGTACGGCAGGCATCAGCAAGCAGTCCTGACAATGTCTGCTTATCAGAGCATACATCGAAATGGAACATGGATGTATATTTTTCGGTCGACAAGGAGATTCCTGGTGCTGAGAATCTGACATTGAACGGGAAGTTCCTCAGCAAAGTCTACGAAGGCCAGTTTCAGGAGACAGAACGCTGGTGTAAGGATTTTGAGCAGTTCGCCGCAGAGAAAGATGTGAAGATCGTAAAATGGTACATGTGGTATACCACCTGTCCGAAATGCGCCAAGAAATACGGCAAAAACTATGTGGTGATCATAGCTGCAGTCACCTAGTTTTTCCTCATCGAAGGCATCATGAGACCGAAGGTTATCCTTCACAACTCCATCAGCCTTGATGGTTCCCTTACTTCTTTTGAACCAAACATGCAGCTGCATTACCAGATCGCTGGATGGTACAAACCCAACGCCCATCTGATTGGTTCGAATACCATCACAGCAGGAATCGATTTATTTGGAGGTGGTGTTCCTCCGGAGAGTTCCTCTGATTTTCAGAAACCAAAAAGAGACATGAAGCTCCCACTCTGGGTCATTATTGACTCAAGAGGAAGACTCGAAGGTTTGTTGCATACCTGCAGGCGTTTCGAACTCTGCCGGGATGTCGTCGTCATCGTCTCAAAAAAGACATCGAAACAGTATCTCCAGTATCTGGATGATCGGCAGTATGATCATCATTGCGTCGGTACGAACTCAGTTGACCTCGAAGAGGCACTTTACCTTTTATCGAAAAAGTATCACATAAAGAAGTTTTTAACAGACACGGGTAGGATCCTAGGGAATCTTCTTCTCAACCAAGGCTTGGTTGATGAGATAAGCTTGCTTGTTCACCCGGTGGTTGTTGGAAAGGAATCATATAGTATATTTTCTGACATTGAAAAGAACCTAACTGTCTCTCTTGTGAAATGTAAACGAATGGGGCAGCACTATATCTGGTTAGTCTATCAAACAAAGAACCGTGGTTCTCTCTAGGCGCTTTGGAAGGGTTTTTTTCGTCATGGTTAAATAACATTATTATGATATTTTATGGTATGAAGAAATTCCTCTCAATTCTTCTTCTCGGTTCTCTCTCGATGATGTTTGCAGAGGTTTTCTCTGGGGCATCAACACTTTGGTTTCTTGACCCCTGGGGGTTGTTAGTCGTATTTCCTTTGTACCTTTCTCATGCAGTGTTTTTCTTTTCAGTAGCAGTTGTTTACAAGAGAACATCTCTTCGTCAGTTGTATTTTTTCGGCATGCTCTTTGGGTTATATGAAGCACTCATCACAAAGGTTCTCTGGTTCGGATATCCTGATTCGACAGGACCGATGGTCGGGTATATTTTTGGTGTCGCATGGGGAGAGTTCCTGACATTGGTGTTCTTCTGGCATCCCATTATGTCGTTCATCGTTCCTGTGCTTGCCTATGAGTTGCTCAGCAGAGATGTGCTTCCGGGTCATCACCTGTTTTTAGAGAAAAACTGCAAAACGCTTCTGCTGATTATTATTCTAATTGTGATGGGTGCGAGTTTTCAGAGCAACGGAGCCAACTATGATGTGATTCGATCTGTGGGTTCTCTGGGGGGATCTCTGCTCATTGTCTTTGTGCTGCATGGTCTTTCAAAAGGAAAAACCCTTCAGTCACTTGTCCTTGGAAAAAAAACCATGACCCTTGTCTTTGTGTATCTCTTGGTTTTGTATGGTGTGACGACAGCGGTTATTTTCCCTGAGCGGTTGCCAGCGACAATTATTCCATATCTCTTGATCTTTCTTTGGTATATTGTCTGCCTGGGTCTCCTATGGGTCGATCGGTTCCCGCCCTTGACTGTTGCTTTCAATGGCTTGCTCTTTTCCCAGAAAGAAATCGGGGTTTTTGCAGTCTTTCTCGTATGTCTGGCCATCGTCTGTAGTTTTTTCCAGCAGATAACCTATGGGGTTCTCCTTCTGATGTTCGTGTCTCTCATGGGGGCAGGAGTCGTGATTTTCTCCTGGTCCGTGCTTTCATTGGTCAAACACAAAATCTCTCGGGGGTCGGTATGAAGGCTTTGTGGTTTTTTCTACGTATAAACCAACCACTATCAGATCCCCCGTCGGAACAATCATACGGAACACTGTTTCATAAACCTCTAATGAGCTGCCTGATATAACATATGTATGGTGATACAAAAATGGAAATGGATTTGGAAGTAATCAACACAGAAAAGAAAATAAAAAAAGAAATGAAGCATTTCATGGCCCTCAACGTGATGAGCATCGCCTTTGGAGGGATTGCTATGGCTCTTGCGATTTCCTCTCTTACCGTGAATGCTCTTTCGCTGCTACAGAAAGCTGATTCGATACATTTGTTAAATGTGTTCTCAAACATCGGCATCAGTCTTGTTGTTGGGGTTCTTGCGCTGTGGTTTATCATCTCAACCGCTGAGGTGCTGAGCAAATTTGAGGAAATACAAGAAGAGAACAATGGGGAAAAAAACCATGCTGGTGAGAAGCTTACCACTCGAATTATCCGTCTCATGGGTTTATACCGAGAAGAACGACCACAGATAAAGCGCATGATCCTTGTTAGTAAAATCGCCGGAATCTGCTTTCTTGCAAATGCGTTCATCCAGACTGTTCTTCTTGCTTTTAATGCAAGTTCAGGTTCTGTTGCACTAGCTCCCGCAATAGGAGGGATCCTTATGAGTCTTGTCATGGGTATTGTAGGTTTTTTCCTTCCCTTTTCTTTTCGTAAATACTCCGTCTGTTGGGATCAGCGGTTGCTGAAAAGCGGAGATGTCGAAGCGAAAATCGCTTCCTTCATGGAGGAAGGCTTGTGAACAACCGGAGAACCCAATACGAAATCTACTGGGAGATACTGACGTATTGCAAGACGCCCCGGTTGATCACTCAGATAATCCAGCGCTGTAATCTCAACTCTAAGATTGGGCAGGAGTACCTAGATTTCCTTGTTTCAAAAGGGTATCTTACAAACACACAGGAGAAAGAAAAAGTTTTGTATATCACTACATCAGCTGCCAAGGGGTATGTAGAGATTTTCATGAAGTTGTATCTTGAGCTTTTCAAGAACACCCCGGAGTTTAAACTCTGAGATGTTCATTTAATATTTC